>JBCBGD010000216.1:0-4538 GCA_038527085.1 Pseudomonadota bacterium
TAGCTCTGTGGGGCGGGTTCGGCGTCGTCTGGTGCGTCGTGCGAGGCCGGGGGCTCATCGCTCCAGGCTTCGCCTTCGCCGCTCGGTTTTTTTGCGCCGCGACGTCCTGTAAACCGTGAGAAACGCCCTGCGCTGTCTTCCAGCTTGCGAAGCTCCTCGTCCAGCTTCGACATGGTGCGGGCAAAGCCGGGATCGGTTTCCTTGCGCCAGGCGCGCTCGGCCTGGGCCATGGCATAGGCGATGGCGACGGCGCGCACATCGCGCGGCACCGCCTGGTCCGAGCCGTCCAATCCCGCGGAGACAAGCGCCCAATCCGCGCTGGCCTTGCGCGCCACGAGCAGTTTGGCGAGCCGCAAGGGCGACGCCTCACGGTATTTCATCAGCGACAGCACGCCCTGGCGGTGGGCTTCCATGGCTTCAAAGCGCAGCATGATGACATCGAACAGGCGCTCGCGCGGGGTCTCCTCGGCGTCGATGTCCTCGCTGGACATGGCCTTGTCGAAATGCGCCTCGACGGCCTCTGCGAGGCTCTCGACGCTGGCGATGCCGTGAAAGTCGGTCAGGCTCAGGCCCGACGCGGCAGCGATGTCCGACAGGGTGAGCGCACTCCAGGGCCGGTCTGCGGCCAATTCCAGCGCGGCCATGACGCCTTTTTCGATGATCTCTTCGCGGGCCATGGTCATGGCGGGTGTCCTTATCCGCCGCCAGACAGGGCCTTGTCGCGGGCCAGGGCGGCTTTCAATGCCTCTTCAAACAGAGATGGCATCGCGCCGTCGGCCATCAAGACCTCAAGCGCGGCCTGGGTGACGCCATTGGGAGAGGTGACCGCCCGGCGCAGCTCGGCCGGGGGCTGGTCGCTGGCGGCCAGGAGGCTGGCCGAGCCGTCAATGGTGTGGCGTGCGAGGCGATCGGCCATGTCCGCGGGAACGCCGAGTTTTTCGGCGGCGCCAGCGAGGACTTCCGCCAGCAGGAAGACATAAGCCGGCCCACAACCCGACAGTCCCGTGGCGGCCTGGAGCATGGCTTCGTCCATCGGACCTTCCACATGGCCAAGCGGGCCGAGGAGAGATTTTGCGGTGCCTATGTCGCCTGGTGTGCAGGCGGGCGCGGCGCTGACAAGCGCGACGCCTTTTCCGATCGCGCCCGGCGTGTTTGGCATCACGCGGATGCATTTCTGCGTTTCGAGCGCGCCGGCGAGGCCCGCCAGCGTGACACCCGCCATGATCGAGATGATGAGCGTGTCCGGCCCCGTCCACGCCTTGAGCGTGTCGGTGACCTTCGGGAAAATCTGCGGCTTCACGCCGACGACCAGAACGCCCGCGGGGAAGGGGGCCGGGTTCAGGGCAATCTTGCCAGCGTCTGACCACGCCTGGACGGTCTGGCTGGGATCGGGATCGACAATCGTGGGGTGAAGGGGCGGGTCGGCCTCCAGCCAACCCGACGCGATGGCGCCGCCCATGTTTCCGGCGCCGACGAGAACGGTGCGCGCCGGAGCGCTGGCCATCAGGCCTCGCCCATGGTCTCGAACATGACCGCGTCGATCGCCTCGCGCGGCGATTTACCGGCCCAGATCAGGAAGTTGAAGGCGGGCACGAAGCGCTCGCAGCTGTCGACGGCGGCCGCCATCAGGGAGCGCAGCTCGCCCGTGCTGGGCACGTCGCGCTCCAGCATGGGCAGGGCATGGCGGAAGATGATGACGCCTTCCTCGGCCCAGTAGTCGAAGTGGCCGAGCCACAGCCGCTCATTGCAGAGCATGACCAATTCGGCCAGCGCGGTGCGCTTTCCCGGCTGGGGTTTCACGTCCAGCGTGACGGAGAAATGGATCGCCGCGGGCTCATGGCGCATGGCAAACAGCGCGCCCATGTCGCCCCAGCGGGTCGGGCAGATGCACTGGATGGCGTCATCGCCTTCTTCGCGCTCATGCTGCCAGCCATTGGCCTCGAGCATTTCCTCGATCACGTCGAGCGCTTCGATGTCTGTGGTTTCGATATTTGTCTGGCTCAAGCTCATGTGCCTCGCCCTTTCGAATCACTGCGGGCCCCTGGCCGCACGCGCAAGCTACCCATGCGCTGAGTCGGCTGCAACACCGATACCCGGGTTTGTCCACGGGAAATGTACTGTTAACTGTCTTTTTTCGTTCCCGCTTCGAGCGCCTCAACGCGCGCTTCCAGCGCTTCGACCTTCTCAAGGGCAGCGACTGCAAGGGCCTTGAGCGCGTCGACTTCATCGCGGCCTGCAAGGTCCATGTCGGCGATCATGGACGCCACGCGCGACTGCATCGCCGTGCGCGCTTCATCACCGGCCGCGCGGGCCGCGCCCATGGCGCCCGTCATCAGACCGGCCAGGTCATCGAGAATGGGGGGCGTGTTCGACATGGGGCTTACTCCTTCAAGGGGCCGGGCGGGGCGCGGCACAACGCGCTTGCACTCACGCGGCTGGCAATGCACATGGGGTCAAACGCCAGAGGGGAAAAGACCCGATGATGACGCACATCGCCATGGGCGCGCTCAGCTTCCCCGAATTCAGCCCAGCCTTGGTCGAGGTGTTTGGCTTTCCGATCCGTTGGTACGCGCTGGCCTATATCCTCGGCCTCGTGCTGGCCTGGCGCTATGCCGTGGCGCTGGTGAAGCGGCCTGCCCTGTTTGGCGGCGCGGCGCCTGCAAGCACCGAAGACATCGACGACCTTCTCTTCTACGCAACGCTTGGCGTGATCCTTGGCGGGCGGCTCGGCTATATCCTGTTCTACCAGATCCCGTTCAAGCCCGACCAGATCGCTGAGGACCCGATGATGCTGCTGCGTGTCTGGGAGGGCGGGATGAGCTTCCATGGCGGGCTTATCGGCGTGGCGCTGGCACTGTTCTGGGTGGCCCGCCAGAGGGGCGTCAGCCTGATGGCGATTGGCGACATTGCGGGGGTGGTGACGCCGATCGGGCTCTTTTTCGGGCGGCTGGCGAACTTCATCAATGCCGAGCTTTATGGCCGCCACACAGACAGCGCGTTCGGCATGATCTTTCCCGAAGCGCGCGTCGGCGGCGCACCCGGGGCTTATGACTGGACGACGAAGACATGGGTGTACTGCAGCGATCTGATCACCGAGCAGGGCGCTGCATTTGCCCGTCAATTTGGCTGTGACGGCCCGGAAATGCCCCGCCATCCCAGCCAGCTCTATGAGGCTGTGCTGGAGGGCCTGATCCCGTTCCTCGTTCTGAGCGTGCTCGCCTGGCGGTTCGGGCTGCTCAAGCGGCCGGGCCTCGCGGCGGGACTGTTTCTTCTCTTTTATGGCGTTGGCCGCTCGATCGCAGAGAATTTCCGCGAGCCCGACGCGCACATCGAATTCCTGTTCGGTGGAGACTGGCTGACCATGGGCATGCTTTTGTCGCTGCCGATGTGGATTGGCGGGGCGTATCTGGTCTGGAAGGGGCTGCAGACGAAGGGGCCGCAAGCCGCGTGACCACGCTCGCCGACCGCCTGAAAGCTCTGATCGTCGCCGACGGCCCGCTGCCCGTCTCCACCTTCATGCAGCTCTGTCTGCACGATCCGCAGCATGGCTACTACGCGACACGTCCCGGCCTTGGCGAGGATTTCCGCACGGCGCCAGAGACCAGCCAGGTGTTCGGCGAATTGCTCGGCATCTGGGCGGCGCTGGAGTGGCGCGCCATGGGGGCGCCTTCCAGGTTCAACCTGGTCGAGCTTGGCCCCGGGCGCGGCACGCTGATGGCCGACGCGCTGCGGGCGACGCGGCCTGTGCAGGGCTTTCAGGAGGCCGCGAACATCGTTCTGGTCGAGGCCAGCCCGGCCCTGCGCGAGGCCCAGACAGACCGCCTGTCGCCCCATGGGGTGGCGCATGTTGACGCGCTGAACGATGTGCCCGATGGCCCGTCCATCATCCTCGCGAATGAATTCCTCGATTGCCTGCCCGCCCGCCAGTTTGTGCGCGATGGCGAGGCCTGGCGCGAGCGGGTGATTGGCCTCAGTGAGACAGGAGACCTGGTCTTCGGGCTTGCCGCCGATCGGTCCCCGCCGGGCGAAGCGCAGCTGAGCGGCGATGCCGTGGAGGTTCAGCCTGGACTGGCGCTCATTGTTGACGCCCTGGCCGAGCGCGAGGCCCCTTTCAGGGCGCTCTTCATCGATTACGGCCCGGCTGACGGCGCGCCGGGAGACACGCTCCGGGCCTTCAAGGCTGGGGCGCAGGTCGATCCTCTCGCTGCGCCAGGTGAATGTGACCTGACAGTGGACGTGGACTTCTCGCGGCTTGCCCGGCACGCCAGAGCGGCGGGGCTCGGCGTCGCTGGGCCGATGCCTCAGGGCCCATTTCTCGGCACACTCGGCATCGAGGCGCGCATGCGGCAGCTCATCCAGCAAAACCCGGACGCAGCGAGCGAGATCCACCGCGGCGTCGCCGACCTCGTCGAGCCCGACAAGATGGGCCTGCGCTTCAAGGCCATCTGCCTGTCCTCGCCCGACCTGCCGCCACCGGCAGGGTTCTGATCATCCACACTCTCGGCAGCGGCGTATCCAAGCCATGCTGATGATCGCTT
>JBCBGD010000217.1:0-4523 GCA_038527085.1 Pseudomonadota bacterium
GCTGCAGGCAATATCACGCCTCTGGACGGCAACATTTCCCGCACGCTCCCGACCGGGCAGCGGGCTGACGTGCCTGTGCGTATCGAGGCGGCTGACGAGGGCATCTCGAATGTGCAACTCGCCGTAAGCGGGCCGGATGGCTATAGCGTGGAACACGAATATCAGATCCAGACGCGTTCGCCCTTCTTGCCGGTCACTACGATAGAGTCGGAACTTATGTCGCCCGGCGACACGTTCGCCTTGTCGACGGAGATGACGGACGGCTTGCTGGCCGGCTCTGTCGATATGGTGGTGAGTTTCTCAAGCTTGCCGGTGGACGAAAACGCGCTCTATGCCTCGCTGGCGCGCTATCCCTATGGCTGCACGGAGCAGACCGTGAGCCGCGCCTTGCCGCTTGTCTATGCCGAGCAGCTGGTCACGCTCGGCGCTGATGCCGATAGCGGCGAGACGCGTGAGGCGCGCGAAGAAGTGCAAGAGGCTATCAACCGGATCCTCAACCGCCAGTCGGCAGATGGCGCGTTCGGGCTGTGGCGCGAAGGTGATCGTAACGCTTCGCCCTGGCTTGGCGCCTATACGACGGACTTTCTGTATCGTGCGCGCGAAGCTGGTTTTGCCGTTCCAAACGAAGCGCTAGAGCGCGCTTATGGCGCTCTGCAGAATGTGGCGTCGGGCGACGCTTGGCGGGTGTACGGATACGACACCGATGTCTGGGAAAGCCGCTGGCATGAGGACACCCAAGCCAAGCTGATGGACCGTTCAGCGCCCTATGCGCTGTACGTACTCGCCAAGGCAGGCCAGGCGGACATCTCACGCCTGCGCTATCTCCATGACCGCGAACTGGATGACATGGACAATCCATTGGCGCAGGCCCAGCTCGCCACCGGACTAGCTCTGCTGGGTGACCGCTCCCGCGCCCGAAGCGCTTTCGACGGAGCGCTGGAGAATCTCGGCTTCAACAACACCGGCGACTACTATCAGACGCCTCTGCGCGATGTGGCCGCGATCCTCGCGCTCGCCAACGAAGCTGGGTTCGACGACGTCGTTGAGACCTTGGCCGAGCGCCTCGGCACCGACGTTCCCGATCCCGACATGCTCACGACCCAGGAAAAGGCCTTCATGTTGCTGGCCGTGAATGCGCTTACTGGCGGAGATGCTGACAGCTTCCGCCTGTCTGTGGAGGGGCTTGGTCGTGGCAATGACAATGACCGGCGCTACAACATCGCCGAGAGCCAGATCTCTCAGGATGTGACGTTCACCTATGGCGGCGACGCCCCGGTCTATCGAACGCTCCTGGTGACTGGAAGCCCGGTGGAGGCGCCCCCGCCCATCTCGTCGCGTCTTGATGTGACCAAGCGGTATTTCGATCTGAATGGACGCGCCAAACAGCTCGGTAGCATCGATCAAGGCGAACAGCTGGTGGCTGTGATCACGATCGATCCGGGTGAGCGTCGCACCAATCCGATCATCCTGGCAGACCTCCTTCCAGCCGGCTTCGAAATCGAAACAGTGCTGCGCCCGGCCGATGGCCGCCGCGGGAATGCAGACGACGGCGCCTTCGCCTGGATCGGGTCAATCTCCCAGCCGCAAACCGCCGAGGCGCGCGATGACAGGTTCGTTGCCGCCATCGACGTGCGCTCAGACAACGAGACCCTGGCCTATGTCGTGCGCGCAGTCACGCCCGGGATCTTCACCGTTCCGGGCGCGGTTGCCGAGGACATGTATCGCCCACAGGTGCAGGCGCGATCGCGGGCCGGTCAGCTCACGATCAATGCGGTGGAAGGCGGGCCGGGCGGCGCACAGTAGATGCGCGAATTGGCAAGCCGCCTAGGGCAGCGATTGCCGAAGCCGCGCTGGCAACGCTGGCTTCTGGCGGTGGCCCTCCTTGCCATGGGAGTGTTCGGCCTCGACCGCGCCTTTCCGCCGCCGCTGGAGCGCGCAGAGGAGTTGAGCCAATGGGTCACCGACCGGGACGGGAGACCGCTCAGGGCGTTTCCCACCGCCGATGGCCGCTGGCGCTTTCCCGCTGATCTCGACGAAATCGATCCGGTGTTTCTTAAGGCGCTGCTAAGCGTCGAAGACAAGCGCTTCCACGACCACTGGGGCGTGGACTGGATTGCGATGGTGCGCGCGGCTTTTACCAGTGCGCGGGCAGGTCGTGTCGTATCAGGTGGCTCAACAATCACCATGCAGACGGCCAGGCTGTTGGAGCCGCGCGATCGCACCATCGGGTCGAAGCTGATCGAAATGGTTCGCGCGCACCAGATCGAAGCGCGATTGTCAAAGCGGGAGATCCTCGAGCTCTACCTCACTTTGGCACCCTATGGCGGCAACCTCGAAGGGGTGCGCGCGGCCAGCTGGAGCTATTTCGGCCACGGTCCTGACCGGCTCGGTGATGACGAAATCGCCTTGCTCATTGCACTGCCACAAAGCCCTGAGGTGCGCAGGCCCGATCGGCGGCCGCAGGGCGCTGCTGCGGGGCGCGCGGAGATCGCCGGTAAGCTGGAACGGTTGGGCGTGGTGTCGCCCATGCGCGCTGGCGAAATCAGGCTGGCAGAGCTGCCCGCGTCACGCAGGGATTTTCCAAGCTCGGCCTGGCATGCCAGCGCAACGGCGCGCCAGTTTTCTGGGCCGGGTGATGTTCGCTCCAGCGTCGATGGGCGATTGCAGATTGAGCTGGAGGCCCTGATCAAGTCACGGGCGCACGCTTTGCCGGATGACGTCCAGATCTCAGCGATGGTGGTGCATATCCCAAGCCGTTGCGTCAGGGCCTCAGTAGGTTCGGCGGACCGCACGAGGCCAGGCGGATGGATGGACCTCACTGCCCAGCACCGCTCACCCGGATCCACACTGAAGCCCTTCATCTACGCCATGGCCTTCGATGACGGGATTGCCGCGCCTGGCACGGTGATCTCGGACTTGCCGAAACGCTTTGCGGCCTACCAGCCGGAGAACTTCGACAGGTCTTTCCGCGGTGATGTTACGGTGGCAGAGGCGCTTCAGCATTCGCTCAATGTCCCTGCTGTCCTTGCGCTGGCTGAAATCGGGCCGCAAAGATTTGCCGCCAACCTGTCGCTTTCTGGAGCGCGACCACAGCTTTATGGTCGTGCTGACACCGATGCGGGTCTGGCCCTCGCGCTCGGCGGCGCGGGCATGACAGCTCGGGACCTGGCCGTTTTGTACGCTGCGCTTGGCGATGGCGGGGTGGCCAAACCGCTTTGTTGGCTGGAGGGCGGAGCGGCTGGCGAGGAAAGCCATCGACTTGTCAGTACCCAGAATGCGCAAAACATCCTCACGATCCTGTCGCGCGCGCCAACGCCGAGCGGGCGGATGCCGGGCCGATTGACCGAGCGCGCGCCAGACATCGCCTTCAAGACAGGAACCTCATACGGGTTTCGCGATGCCTGGGCGGCTGGCGTGACAGGAGACCTTGCGATCGTTGTATGGGTCGGACGGGCCGATGGCGCGCCCCGCCCTGGCGAGACCGGCAGAAGCGCGGCGCTGCCGATCCTCTTCGAAATTGCCGATCGTGCGGCCCATCACCTGGAAACCGAGGCAGCCCGGGACATGGCAAGCTCAACTCCCATGCTCCGCCGTGTCTCGGCACCCCAACGAAGCTTCCAGAATGCCGGCCCGCCAGAAATCCTGTTCCCGCCTGCCAATGCCGAACTTTGGGCCGGAGACCTAAATGGACGCGCTGCGAAGGCGTTCGTGATGTCTGGTCGCGGGGAGGGCGCCTTGACCTGGTATGTCGATGGGGAGCCGACCGACAAGGACGCGGCTGGCTTGCCTCTGTGGCGGCCTAAGCGTGCCGGATTCTACACCGTGTCTGCAGTGGACGCGCAGGGACGAAGCTCTCGGGTCCGCGTGCGTGTGATCGGACTGCCGCCAGCCTGAAATCACAAAACTGAGCGTGTCCCTCGCGAAACAGTGATTGCTCTTTTACAGGCTGTGACTGAATTCGCGGTTGGCAAAGTGGGGGGCGCGATCGCATATGACGCTCAACCAAAAGAATAACGAGTCGAATTCATGCGGTCCCTGACGAATCTCCAATTCGGAATGCTCATCGCTGCGCTCACAGCGCTGGCGTCGTTCGCAGCTACCACGGCGGGCGCCCAAGATCGAACTGTCGAAGTTCAGACTGCTGAGAATGTCGAGACAGCGATCTTCGCCGGCGGATGCTTCTGGTGTGTAGAGAGCGATTTCGACAAGCTTGATGGCGTCTTGGAGACGGTGTCGGGCTACACAGGCGGCGAAAGCATGAACCCGACCTATGAGAGCCACAAATACGACGGCCATATCGAGGCGGTTCGCATCCGCTACGACGCTGACCTCATTTCCTATGAAGAGATGGTCGACTACTTCTTCCGCCATATTGACCCAACCGATGCGGGTGGACAGTTCTGCGATCGCGGCACGTCCTACACGACGGCTGTGTTCGCGGTTGATGATGAGCAGGCCGAGATCGCTCGCGAAGAGATCGCGGAGATCGAAGCCTCCGGCGTTTTGCCAGGCCGTGTCGTCAC
>JBCBGD010000218.1:0-4480 GCA_038527085.1 Pseudomonadota bacterium
TCCGGCAATCGCTCGCATTTGTATCGGCACTGTTTTCAATTGGGTAGACGCGAAAAGCTTGGTCGCCACTGGCCTGCAAGTGTTGCTCGTCGCCGCGCAGAAATAGCCATAGCGAAAGACGCAGCGCAATGCCCCTAACCCTCGTTCAAGGCGCGACCGACACCACAGACCCGGTTCTCGACGCAGAGGAAGCCGCCCGCTCTGACCATGCCCGCCTATGGGCTGAAACAGAAGACTGGCGTGTATCCTTTGGGCTGACTGAGGCCGAGCTGGCCGGGGTCCGCGAGACAATCATCGCGCATCTCTGCGGGGCGAAGTCAGCGCCCAAGAGCATCGGAGCATATCGCCAGACGCTTTGGGAGATGGAGCGCAGGCAGCAGAGATTGGATGGAGTTTTGAATGGCTGACCGTTGGAAAGAAGCACGCGCGCGGTGTGAGGCTGCATCGCCCGGACCGTGGAAGTGGTGGACAAGCAATAGCTGGAGACGGCTTAGAGCGGACCTCGACGGCGGCAGGCGCCAGCCTCCAGTTTTGATGCCGACAAATCACAGATCTGACAACCACCCCGACATCGCCGTTTTGGATGGCGATATGTCCTTCATCGCCCACGCCCGCGAAGACCTCCCCGCCGCCCTAGACGAAATAGAGGGGCTGCAAGCGGAGAACGCGCGGCTGCGATCTGAAAAAGCAGCTGCCGTCAATTTCGCAACCGATGCGAAAATGCTGGCTGAACGTGTCCGCCTTTATTGCGCAGAGCAATATGCAAAATCTGAGAACACAGATCAACTTTGGGGCGAAACTCTTTCGAATGTGCAGGCCCTTCAAGGGTACATTGGCCGCCCGCTCAGGCTAGAATATGAAGCGTGGGAGACCCCTGATGACCGATAGAGTGATAGATGAGGGGGCGCTCATAGCCGCAGTTGAAACCGTGCAGCAATCTTCGCGTCCGGGTGCGACCGTGCACTATTCCGCCGAGGGAATCGCGGACTTTTTGGCAGACTACTCGCCCAAGCTGGTCACCGCCTACCTCGACGCCCTTCCCCCTGTAGAAGGGCCGGTGGTGGCCGCCGTCAAGAACAGCCCGGCATTCAATCAGGCCATGACTGACTATTGGTGCGACGAAGGCATGTCGGAGCCAGATGCAATTATATCAGCCGCCCTCTCCCTTGTCCTCCGTATAGTGGAGGAAGAGCGGGACAGTTGTCGCGCTGATCCCCTGCAATCCATCGCAGAAATCGCGCATAAGAGAGCGGCGCTAACCGCCCTCCTCGCCCGCCTCCGCGAAGGCCCTGTGCCGGAGGATGACGGCGATGGGCTGACCGAGGCGTACCTTCTAGGCGCGTACGATTCCGGGCGGCAAGCTGTGCCAGAGGGACGGGGAGAGTGGAAACCGATTGAGACGGCGCCGAAGGATGGCACTCTATTTCTTGGGTTCGTTCAGCACACTACCGGCAGCGCAACGCGCACATGCACGGCG
This sequence comes from Pseudomonadota bacterium, assembly GCA_038527085.1. Classification (GTDB taxonomy): domain Bacteria; phylum Pseudomonadota; class Alphaproteobacteria; order Caulobacterales; family Hyphomonadaceae; genus UBA5336. The sequence goes on from JBCBGD010000218.1 coordinate 1,478, forward strand.
CGCGCCCCTGACAATCCGGACTGGGATTACTCTTGGTGGAAGCTGGGATGCGATGTTTCGGCTCCCATTGAAGAAACGCATCGCGGTCTAGAAGACGGCTACTGGCGTCTGTCTTACTGGCAACCCCTCCCCAGCCCACCAGACAGCGCGATGGAACGCTGTTTGGGGCCGTCTCCAAGCCTGAAATGCAGCGACGCCTCGCCCTCACCCGGAGCCAAGACAATGACTGAGATAGACCTGGAACAGGCGCGGGCGGCCGCGGATCGTGCGTTGCACGAAATCTCTAGGCCAGTTCTGAGGAACATGTCGGCAGAACGGATCGGCCGTTTCTGGGGCGAGGCTTATGTCTCCAATCTCGCAGCACAGATGGAAGCGGCTGGGGTGAAGTGTGTGAAGGGCGCAGAGGACTCATTCGCAATGGGTTACATCTTGGCGTGTTGCAACTTCCAGAACATGCACGATCAGCCAACGATGGCTTACGATGTCTTGCGAGAGCTCGGCGTTTCCCGCGCTGACATCAAACGTCTTGATTTGTCGGAGTACGACACGGCTGCGCTCAAGAAGATTGAGGCAGACCGACCGGACAGCCCATACGCTGACGGCCGGAAGCGCAGTAGCGCCGCCCCCTGCCTCTTTCAAGCTGCTGTGAAGGGAGAGGGCTAGGCCGTGACCATCCCGCGCCCTCTCTTGACGATTACGCCCCGCCTCCTTCGAGTGGCGGATGCGGCAAGCTATGTCGGGCTAGGGGAAACCAAGTTTCGCGAACTGGTTGATGCGGGCAGGATACCTAAGCCCCGCCGCCAGGATGGCGTCGTCACATGGGACGTGCGCGACTTGGATACCTACGTTGATGGCTTGCCACAGGATGGTGAAGTCGTTTCTCTATCGCGCGAGGCGCGGGCGATATGAGAGCGGACATGGCGAAACTGACGCGGCACTACAAAGGCACGCGAACCGATGTCGACCGGCACGGCAACCGTCGCTGGTACACGCTGGACCCGACGGGCCGGAAGGTCCGCATGCGCGAAGAACCGGGATCTGACGCATGGGTGCGCGAATGGGAGTCGATCCGATCCGGCGTGCACATCGCTGACGATCGCGTCCCCATTGGGACGATGGCCCGCTTGATCGTCGATTACATGGCCAGCCCGGAATGGGCCGCGCTTGCCAAAAGCACAAAGGCCAATCGCCGCCGCATCCTCGACAAGGTACGCGCCAGTGCCGGCGACCTCGCCGCGCGATCGATCACGCCAGCCGACATCCGCGCGGGCCGTAACGCGCGCCAGGACACGCCCGCCGCGGCCAACGTGCACATGAAAGTCCTGTCGGCGCTGTTCAGTTGGGGGCAGGAACACGGCCACGTCGATCACAATCCGGTGCGGGGCGTGAAGCGCCTGGCGATGCGATCTGGCGGCTTCCACACCTGGACCGCTGACGAGTGCCTGCAATTCGAGGCCGCTCATCCCGTCGGCACCCGCGCCCGTGCTGCCTACGCCCTTGCGCTTTACACGGGCTCCCGCTTGTCCGACGTGGCGCGTCTCGGACCCGCTGACGTAAGCGCTGATGGGATCCGGCTGACGCAACAGAAGACAGGCAGTCAGGGCACCGTGCCCATGCTCGGGGAGCTACGCGACGCTTTGGAAGCGCTGGACATGACCGGGCTGCAAACCTTTCTGGTCACGCAATACGGCCGCCCGTTCACCGCCAAGGGTCTAGGCAACTGGTTTGCTGATCGATGCCGCGAAGCCGGGCTACCCAATGAATGCCGCATGCACGGCCTGCGCAAGGCCATCGCCGCGCGCCTGGCCGAAGCTGGTGCGACGACCGAAGAAATCATGGCCGTCACGCTCCACATGTCTGAATCTGAGGTGCGCACCTATGTGCGCGAAGCCGATCAGAAGCGCCTTGCCCGCAACGCCATGGGCAAACTGAAACGTCCCACTTGATCTGCCCACCGCAACTAAGTGGGCACTTTGACGAGAGAGGGTATTGAATGCAAATGACTTTTGAAATCCGATGGCACTCCCTAGGGGAATCGAACCCCTCTTTCCAGGTTGAAAACCTGGCGTCCTAACCGATAGACGAAGGGAGCGCACGTCGGCCGAGACGCGCGATATAGCGGCGTCGAAGCGGGCTGACAAGCGGTCAATTGAAGTCTCGGCGTCCTCCGGGGGCGGATTGTCACGCCTCGTCGGCCATCGCTGCATCGATCACCTCGAACTGTACGCCCCGGCGCCCGTTCCAGGTGTTCAGTTTCAATCGCCCTGCAAGGTGGAGCCTGGCGCCGGAGATCGCCGCTTCGCCGAGCGGTTCGTCCGCCATGCGCCACGCCAGGCATTCGACACGGCCGGTCTCATCTTCGCCAGAGAACTTGATGTGGTTTGCGCCAATCCTGCGCGCGCCCACGCAGCGCACATTGCGGATCGCAAACACAGGTTCAGGCGCCCCTGCCCCAAACGGGCCGATCTTTGCGATCTCATCGACAAGATCCGCTGTCGCCGCCCCCGGCGCCAAGAGGGTGTCGATGGTGAGCTCCCGAGCCGCGACACGCTCGGTCTTGAACTGTTCCATGTGCGCGCACATCCAGGCGTCGAGCGCGTCGACCTGGTCGGGATCGCAGCTCAGTCCACCCGCCATGGCATGTCCGCCGCCACTGAGAATCACGCCCTCATTGGCTGCAGCGGCGATCGCATCACCAATGTTCACGCCTTTGACGGAACGCGCCGATCCCTTCGCGACAGGGCCCAAATCTGCGCCCCAACCGATCACGATCGATGGCAGGTGAAACCTGTCCTTCAGGCGCCCGGCAACGATGCCGATCACGCCGGGATGCCAGCCCTCTCCGCTGGCAATCAGAATGCCCCTCTGGGGATTGGCTTCCAGCTGGCGCTCCGCCGCCGTTGTGGCCTGTTCGAGAATGTCGTTCTCGATCGCCTTGCGCGCATCGTTCAGCGCGTGGAGTTTTTCAGCCAGATCAAACGCTTCGGCGCGGTCGTCACAGGC
>JBCBGD010000219.1:0-4462 GCA_038527085.1 Pseudomonadota bacterium
CCTTTGGCAGGGCGCGCTTCAGGGCATCGATGAACTTGTCGACCATGGGGTTGAAGAAGCGCGACATCAGCTTGCCGCCCCATTCGGACGAATTGTTCACATAGGCGACGAGGGCGTAATAGCTGCGCCAGGCCGGGTCATCCAGGTGGGGCCCGTTGAGCAGCGGATAGAGGTACGCATCGATGATGGCGCGCACCGTGGGCGGGCCTGGCGCGGCGTCGTTCAAAGCCGCTTCCAGCGCCTTCAGCCGCCATCGGTTGATCAACTCTGCCCGGCGCATGAAGGTGGCTTCGAACAGCTCGTGCTTGCGCCCGAAATGGTAGCTGGCCAGAGCGACATCGACATCAGCTTCGCGGGCAATTTCGCGCAGGGTGACCGCGTCGAACCCATGCTGGGCGAAGAGTTTTTCAGAGGCGTCGAGGATGCGTGTGCGGCGGTCTTCGCTTTGCGGGGCGGGGTCCCGCGTACCCGTTTGCACACGATCCATACTCGGGCCTCCTCGCCCGTGATTTGTCCACCCAAGTACAATCCTAGTGCGATCCGCCGGGCCGCACAAATGCACATTGCCTCAGTGGCCCGTGACCTTGCGCAGGGCCTTGGCCAGGGCCTCCGGATAAAGCGCATGTTCCTTGGGCAGGATGCGCGCGGCAAGTTTCTCAGGCGTATCGCCAGAGAGGATCGGAACGCGCGCCTGGGCGATCACCTCGCCCTCGTCCACGCCATCGGTGACGTAGTGCACGCTACAGCCCGCCTCGCGCTGGCCATCGGCAATGGCGCGCGCATGGGTGTCGAGGCCCTTGTAGAGCGGCAGGAGCGAGGGGTGGATATTGATCAGCCGTCCGCGCCAGCGCGCCACGAACCACGGCGTCAGGACCCGCATGAATCCCGCCAGCGCCACGAACTGCGCGCCCGCAGCTTGTAGCGCCGCGTCGATCTCCTGTTCGAAGGCCTGCCGGTCATCACCGAACGGCTTGTGATCAATGCTGAGGCTGGGTACGCCGGCCTCACGCGCGGTCTGCAGGCCCCCCGCATCTGGCCGGTTCGACAGGACCAGAACGGGCAAGCCGGGATAGTCATCGGCTTCCGCCGCCTGGAGGATGGCTTCCATGTTTGAGCCGCGACCAGAGATCATCACGGCGAAGGGAATGCGGGTCATGTCGGGCAGAGCGCTCCGATCACGGCGGGGAGTTCCCCCGCGGCCTTGAGCTGGGACATGGCTTCAGCGGCATCGCTTTCCGCCACGGCGATCACCAGCCCAATGCCCATGTTGAAGCTGCGCTGCATCTCGGCGTCCTCGATCGCGCCTTCCGTCTGTAGCCATTCAAACAGGGCGGGCGGTGTCCAGGCATCGAAATCGAGCCTGGCCTCAAGCGTACCGGGCAGCATGCGCGGTATATTTTCCGTCAGGCCGCCGCCTGTGATGTGGGCGAGGCCTTTGACCAGCCCAGCCTTGATGAGCGGCAGGACGAGTTTTGGATAAAGCCGCGTCGGGGTGAGCAGCACATCGCCCAGTGTGCCCTCAGCAAACGGGCACGGCGCGGTGAGGGGCGTTGCGGTGCGCTCGACCACTTTGCGGATCAGGCTGTAGCCGTTCGAGTGCGCGCCGCTGCTGGCAAGGCCGATGAGCACGTCGCCGGCGGCCATGTCGCGCATCCGCGGCAGCATGGCAGAGCGCTCGGCCGCGCCGACGACAAAGCCTGCAAGGTCATAATGGCCTGGCGGATACATGCCTGGCATCTCCGCCGTTTCACCGCCGATCAGCGCGCATCCGGCTTGGCGACAGCCTTCCGCGATGCCTGAAACAACGGCTTCTGCCACGCCGCCCTCGAGCTTGCCTGTGGCGAAATAGTCAAGGAAAAACAGCGGCTCTGCGCCCTGGGCGAGAACGTCATTGGCGCACATGGCGACAAGATCGATGCCCACTGTGTCGTGCTTGCCGGTCTCGAAGGCGAGCATCAGTTTTGTGCCGACGCCATCCGTGCCTGACACGAGCACCGGGTCTTCGAAGCCCGCCGCCTTCAAATCGAACAGCGCGCCGAACCCGCCAAGACCGCCGATCACGCCAGCGCGTGCGGTCGCTTTTGCCATCGGTCCGATGGCGTCGACCAAGGCATTGCCCGCCTCAATATCGACACCAGCATCGCGATAGGTCAGCGGGGTGGGAGTGTCACTTGCCATCGGCTCTCGCAACTATCACGGGGAAAAATACCGCGCCAGTGTGGGTTATCAGTTCGCAGACCATGATTCCCCTGCTAAGCGTGCGATCAATATCCAGGGAGCAGCGCTGCCATGATTCGAACCCTCTTTCTCGCTGTCGCAGCAATATTGGTCGCGGCCGCGCCGGGCCTGGCCGATACCCGCGCGGTCTATACGATTTCAGACATCGAAGTGGACAAGCGCGCGGCCAGCGTGATCGCCGCGGTTGAGGCGGCGCAAGCCGAGACCCGCCGCATTGGCACAGAGCGCCTGATTGCGAAGATCACCTTGCCTGAAGATATCGCCGAGGCGGGCGGATTGTTCATCACACAGGACATCGCCGACCGGCTGGTGGCCGCCATCGACGTGCAGCAGGAAAGCCGGGGCGGCGGGCGCTATCGCGGCGTGCTGTCGGCGGTGCTCAATCCGGCAGAAGTGCGCCGCTTCCTCGACGAGCGCGACATTCCCTATGTCGACCGCCAGGCGCCCACGGCCCTTGTTGTGCCGATTGGCGATGGCCGCTCGGACTTTGCCTGGCAGGCCGCCTGGCCCGAGCGCAATGACGGCGAACTGGCCCCTTATGTCACCTCCACCATTCCGCCTGCGAGTGACATGCCGACCTGGATAGATCTTTCCACGGAAGCGCGCGTGCGCGGTGCCCAGCGCGGCGTGATCGCCCGCCTCGTCGGCCAGCCCGGCACCTACGCCGTGGACCTGACACTGGTCACACCGACCAGCCAGACCGCATTGGGGCGCACCGGATATGCCAGCGACTTGCCTGGCGCCGCCCAGGCGGCAGCCGACCTGCTCAGCCAGACCTGGAAATCAAACTCCATCGTACGCAGCAATGTGCGCACCATCGTCACCGCCAGCGTCTTCTACACTTCGATCGCGGAGTGGAACACGCTGCGCCGGGCACTGGCCCGCTCACCGTTGGTGTCTGAATTCAATACCGATGCGATTGCGCGCGACGGCGCGCTCGTGCGGTTCGCCTATGCTGGCGAGACGGAGCGTCTGATGACCGACCTGCGCCAGCGCGGGGTCGAACTGGATGCGGACAGGACCGGCTGGGTCCTGACATCTGCCGTGTCACCGGTGCTGTGAACACAGGGGCCGGCAACACCCACGAGCGCCCTGTCCAGGCGAGCTTCGAATTCGCATCGCCGCCGCAGTCCTTCAAGGACCTCGACCGGGGCGAGGCGAACGCAGCCGCCATAGAGTTTCTCGAAAGCGTGGCAGACTGGCCATTCCCGGTCGCGTGCCTGATTGGCCCGGCGCGGTCGGGCAAATCCACGCTGGCAGAGGTATGGGCGCGCTCTCAGAACGGCCTCTGCCTCACGCCCGAGGCATTGATGGCGCGCACCGAGCGCGTGGACTTGTCGACCACGGCCCTCGCGATTGACCCAGCCGACACGGGCCTGCCCGAAAAGGCACTGCTCAGCCTGGTCAATCAGGCCGGTGAGCGTGGCGGACGATTGTTGCTGACCGCCTACACCCCGCCTCTGGCCTGGCATGTGAAGAACAAGGACCTGATCTCGCGGCTCGCGTCTCTGCCCTTGGCCGAGATCGGCACGCCCGATGCCGAGATGGTCGGCCTGCGGCTCTACTCCCTCCTGCGCCGGCATTTCGAAGCCCCGCCCATGGACGTGATCCGGTTTCTCGAGCCGCGTCTCAAACGCACCTATGCAGACATCGAGTCGTGTGCAAAACGGCTGGCGGGGCGCGTCGGCTCCGGGCAGGGCTTGACCGTCCTCCTGGCCAGCAGCGTCCTGACCGAGATGTATGGCGCCGAGGATGAGGGCGATGGCTGATTCAGCAACACCGCCGCGTACGCGAAAGAAAAAGCGCGCATTGATCGAGTTGCCGGAACGGTTCCTGAACCGAGAGCTGTCCTGGCTGCAGTTCAATGAGCGCGTTCTGGAAGAGGCCGCCAATCCGGACCATCCTCTGCTGGAGCGGCTGCGCTTCCTGTCGATCTCGGCCAGCAACCTCGATGAGTTCTACATGGTCCGCTATGCGGGCCTGCGCGAACAGGTGCGTGCCGGACTGACGCGGCCAAGCCAGGACGGCCTAACGCCAGCCGAGCAGGTCTCGCGCATCGAAGACGCCGCCGCAAAACTGATGGAAGACCAGCAGGACCGCTGGCAAGCCCTGCACCAGGAATTGCGAGACGAGGACATTCATGTCCTGCGCCCGGCGGACCTGAACAAGGCCGACCGCAGCTGGCTGAAGAACCACTTCGAACTGCACATCTTTCCCATCGTCA
>JBCBGD010000220.1:0-4452 GCA_038527085.1 Pseudomonadota bacterium
CCCCTTGGCCGACTTAGCTAGCCTGTCCTTCTCACACCGCGAGCATGCAGCCCGTTCTCGTGTGATATTTAGATGACAATCATTCCCGAGCGGAACAAGGGCTATCTTTTGCAGAAATTTTCAGGCTCGCGTGGCTGAATATCTGTTCATCATGAACGTCTTCGAAGATTTCTATCAAATGACAGCAGAACTGCTATTTCCGGCTTGATCATCTACAGATTGCCCAATTGCATGCCGGGACGCGCCATTTCTCTGCCCAATTTGTGCCTTGATTCGTAAGCCTGACTTCGAAGTCACAGCAAATACGTATAGCTGCATTGCATATTTGCAATTTCGACCATCACGAAACATGGTGCTGGTGCTTGCTTGACGGCCTTCGCACAAAGCCCTATTGCAGCCACTTCCACATGCGTGGGGCGATTAGCTCAGCGGGAGAGCACTGCCTTCACACGGCAGGGGTCACTGGTTCAATCCCAGTATCGCCCACCATTCTCATCTATCTTGCGACAAACGTGATTTGTCACCGCAGGGCACCGTCAGCCAAACAGCTGCCCACTGAATAGTAGACGCGGCCAAATAATGCCTCGCCCATCGGCTCGCGCCCTACGGCGCGCCTTGGAAGCCAGGGATGTCGTCGACTGACTTCTTCTCCCGGTTCACACCGATGGTGAGCAGGATCGAGGAGGCAACGAAGATCGACGAGTATGTCCCGATCACCACGCCAAAGATCAGCGCAAAGCTCATGCCTCGAAGCACAGGGCCACCCAAAAAGAAGATCGCGAGCAATGCCAGGAGCGTTGTGCCCGACGTAAGCAACGTACGCGACAGGGTGCCATTCAGGGCCAGATCGATGACCTTGCCCAGCGCCATCTTCTTGTACTTGCGCATTTCCTCTCGCACGCGGTCAAAAACCACCACCGTGTCATTCATGGAGTAACCGATGATCGTGAGAAGAGCTGCAATTGTGGTGAGATCAAATTCGAGCCGGGTGAGTGCGAACATGCCCATCGTTATGATGACGTCGTGGGCCAGCGCCGCCACTGCGCCAACTGAGAACTGCCATTCGAAGCGGAACCAGATATAGGCCAGCATCAGCACAAGAGCTGCGACCAGTGCTGTGATACCCGCCTGCAGGAGCTCCCCTGATACTTTGGGCCCAACAAAAGATGTCGAGTTGATAATGATGTCCGGGAACTGATCGCGCAACTCCTGGACCACCAAATCATTGGCCGCTTGTGCACCAAGCTCTGCGATGGGCCCGCTTTCGGGGGTCTTGAACTTGATGACGAAAATCTGTTGGGCGTCTGCCCCCGTCCCGATCGCACTGTTCACATTCACGTCTGCGAGATCGAGCCCGCCGACCAACGCGCGAATGTCCTCGATGTCGCCATTTTCCGGAACCGTGGTCTCGATCACGGAGCCCCCCGCAAAGTCGACGCCGAAGTTGAGCCCGCGGGTCGCGACCAGTGTGATCGATGCAATGATCATGATCGCCGACAGGATGAAGGCTGGAAGCCGGTACTTCATGAAGCTGACGGAGGTTTTCTCGGGAAGCAGTTTCAGTAGCATGGGATGCGTCTCCGATCAGATCGCGAGTGTCTTGGGCCGGGCCCAGCGAAGCCAGGATGCCGTCATCCAGCGCGTGACCACAAAGGCGGTGAACACGGACGTCACAATACCAATGGCGAGTGTAACCGCGAAGCCCTTCACCGGCCCTGAGCCAAGCATGTAAAGCACCGCGGCAGCGATGAAGGTCGTGATGTTGGCATCAAGGATGGTCGACAATGCGCGCTCATAGCCCGCTTGAACGGAGGTGATCGGCGTTCGGCCTGCCGCCTTTTCCTCCCGGATGCGCTCAAAGACGAGCACGTTTGCATCCACAGCCATACCAATGGTCAGGATGATACCCGCGATGCCTGGCAGGGTCAGCGTGGCGCCGAGGCCGGACAATGCGCCGAGGATCAGGATGATGTTTGCAAACAGGCTGCAGACGGCAAAGAAGCCGATCCGCCCATAGGTCAGGATCATGAAGATCGCAACGAGCGCCAAGCCGATCAGCGAAGCCGTTGTGCCCGCACGGATCGAGTCCTCACCAAGCTGCGCGCCCACGGTGCGTTCCTCGATAAAGTCGAGCTGAGCAGGCAATTCGCCTGCTTCGATGATCGCGGCCAAGTCATTGGCCTCCTGAATGCCGGCCTGGTTCGAGGGGAAACCGCCTGAAATCTGAACCTGGCCGCCATAGATCGGCTCGCGGATCACCGGTGCGCTCATCACCTGTTCGTCCAGCACGATGGCGAAGCGCCTGTTGATGTTCTCTTGAGTGACATCCGAGAAACGCTTCTGGCCAACGCCATTCAGGCGAAAGTTCACGGCAGGAGAGTTGTCGTCTGGATCAAATCCCTGGCTGGCGGTCGCCACATCAGCGCCCGTGACTACCGGCGTATTGCTGACGAGCAACTGTTCGCCAGAATCAATATCCTGCAGTAGACGGAAGCCTGTTGGAGCGCGCCCGGTCGCGATCGCCTGCTGAATATCCGATGGCGTATCGTTGACGAGGCTGAAGGTGAGGTTGCCGGCCTGACTGAGCACATCTTTGATGCGGGTCGGATCTGGCTCGCCTGGGACTTCAAGGATGATCCGGTTATCGCCCTGTGGCGTTGGGTTGATGTCGCGGACGCCCTCAGGGTCGATCCTTCGGCGAACGATCTGAAGCGTTTTGCCCTGAGCATCTTTCACAAAAGCCGAGCGTGCCGCATCGGTCAGTCGGATCTCGATCCGCGTGTCGCCAACCTGTCTGACATTGTAGGTCCGCTGGCCGCCAAGCGCGCCCTCTACCTGCGTGTTGACGTCGCGAATGCGGTCGAGCGCCTTTTCCATGGAGTCCGCTTCAAGCCGGTTGCGGGTTAGCGTGACAACAAGTGTGTCACCCTCTACCTCTCCGAACCCATAGACGCGGTCGTTTGATGGTGTTCTGAGCGCGTCATTGACGTCTGCCAGGAACACGGTGAGCCGGTTGGTTACCACCGTGTCCGGGTCAATTTCCATCAGGAGATAAACGCCGCCGCGCAGGTCCAGGCCCAGGTTGACCTTGCCTGAAGGCAAAAAGCCCGGCCACCAGCTGTCCTCGGCTGCATCGCGGGCAGCATTGTATTCCGCCAGTGTCTCCGCCGTCGGATTCGCAGGCCTGTCGGGCACAATGCCGAGAAACGAATTCGAAAATGCATTTGGAAGCGCCATCAGGGCGCCGACCAGCAGAGTGAGGCTGATCAGGGCGACTTTCCAGGGCGGGAACTGAAGCATGTGCCGTTTCCTCGGGGCTCGCTTGTAATGCGAGGTCTAGTCGTTGGCGGCCGCCGGGGCCACTTTCTCAGGAACGTCGGAAATGTAGGCGCGGCGCACGCGGATGCGGACGCCGTCAGAAATCTCGACGGTCAGCTCGTCGTCGCTGGCCTTCGTAACCTTGCCGATGACGCCGCCTGACGTCACGACCATGTCGCCGCGCTTGACCGCTGAGATCATTTCCTGGTGGCGCTTGCGCTGTTGTTGCTGGGGACGGATCAGCAGGAAGTAAAAGATCAGGATCAGCGGGATGAAGAAAAGGAGCTGGCCGATGATCGGGCTACCGCCTCCAGCAGGCGCGGCGGCCCAGGCGGGTGCGGCGAGGCCTGCAGACAACGCTGCCAAGGATAGGAAATTGCGGAGTGTCATGGCGCGAAGCGCTCCCTCATATCTCGGTCTGTCGAAAGATTAAGGCGCCGTATAGCTGTGTGCGCCGCGCGAGGCAAACAACCCCTTCAGCGCATCTTGGCTGGATGTTTCATATTGCCTTGCAAAGCCCATCTCTCAGCGGAAGCAATGGAGACAACAATGGCTCGCGCGATGTGCAGCGACCGTGCTGCCAAACCTGCAATTCGACTGACTCAACTGTGCCGACGGGTGCGGTGAGCTGTCCATCTCTGGCCAGAGCATCGAAGACAGGGTCGGGTATCTCCGTCATCGCGCCCATGGCGATGATGAAATCGTAGGGTCCAAACACTGGGCATCCTGTCAGGCCGTCGGCATGGCGAACCTCGACATTTCCAACGCCAAGGTCCCTCAGCCTCTGCTGCGCCATCTCCGCCAAACGCTCACTGCGCTCGGCGGCCACGACATGCTCAACCAATGGGGCCAGCAGGGCGCTGCTATAACCGCTTCCCGCCCCGATCAATAAGGCGCGTCCCTGCGGCCTGTCGGGGTAATCCAACCCGGCGAGAATCTGCCCGGTCACGACGGGCGGAGCGATGGACTGGCCGCAAGGCAGAGGCAGATGAACATCCTCGAAGGCCAACGTCTTGTTATCAGGCGCTGCGAAACTGCCCCGGTCGATCGTCTCCATCGCCTTCAGGACGGCAGGCGAGGTGATACCGTTTTGGCGCAGGGAGAGGATGAGCCGCGCGGCCCTGAACGGATCGG
>JBCBGD010000221.1:0-4439 GCA_038527085.1 Pseudomonadota bacterium
GCCGACACTGATCCTGACGCCAGTGCTGGCGTTCGACGGGCTAGGCAATCGTCTAGGTTATGGAAAGGGCCACTATGATCGCGCCCTTTCGCGATTGCGAGCCGAGGGACGCGCCTTTGCCTGCGCGCTCGCCTTTCACGGCCAGATGGTCGACGCCCTACCCAGTGAGTCCCACGACCAGCCGCTCGACTGGGCAATCACGGAGGCTGGCTCGGTTCCGCTCTTCATGATGCGGAATATGAAAGCGATTTCAGCGGGCGGCGGGGACAGCGCCGCCTGAAGCAGGCGACATTCCCGGCATGATGACCGACATGATCTCTTCGTCGGAATAGACTTTGATCGGGCTGTAGGCGAACGCCTGACCCATCACATAGGCCACAACGGACGCTAGCGCAGCCCCGGCCCACCGGCGTCTGCGCGCCGCATTCTTGTCTTCGCCACTCATGGCGCGCCGCTTCGCAAGCCCCGTGCCAGAGGGTTAGCGAAAGCTTAATGGCACTTTCGGCGACCGATTCACGAAATAAAATGAACGTGTTCATTTTATGGATTCTTTGTGGTAGCGTGCCGCAATCCAAGGAGACGCCCATGCCTGCCCCCATAACGGACAAGCCTCCGATCTTAGATCGAGATTTTGCTGAGAAGTTCATGATCGCAGTGGATCGACCGCTCGACTATGGCGTCTATTTTCTCATCCATGATTGGTGGGAAGTAGCCACACCTGAGGCCATTGACGCCTATATGGAGGAGCTGCACGGGCTGCCCGGTGCAAAGGAGTTTCTCTCTGAACGCTTTATTGCTGAGCCACTTACCGTCGAGAGCCTTGAACACTATGGTCCTGGTACACTTGGCGCGGCCTATCGGGACTTCGTGGTTGAAAACAACCTGATCGAAAACTTCGGCCGAGATTACCGCGCCTTTCAGAAACAATTGATGGCGTCAGGAAAATTAAAGCGCATGCCGGAAGATATGGCTTACATGATGGTACGCGGCACACAGTTGCATGATTTCATGCACGTCCTGACAGGCTATGGTGCGACCATTCCCGGCGAGTTGGCGCTGGCGTCCTACTATCTCTCCCAGATGCGCAGCCCGTATCATGCCATCCGCCTGGCCGTGACCATGGCCCATACGGCCTTCGTTGCGCCAAAAGGCGTCGTGTCGTCCATGGACGCGTTCGTCGATGGTTGGCACTACGGGCGCAACTCGCGCAACATCAATTTCATGCGTTGGGAAGAACGGCTCGCAGAGCCCCTTGCATCGCTGCAAGCTGAAATGAACTTACGCCAAATTGCCAAAGCTGCCTGAGGCAATCCATGCCTAGACCGAAGGCATCGGAAGAACAGCGCACCGAAATTCGCAAGCGCATACAGAACGCCGCGGCTGACATCTATCGGGCGGAGGGCATCTCCGCCATCTCTGCGCGCTCAGTGGCAACGAAGGCAGGCGTATCAGTGGGAACGATCTACGCCCATTTCGGCGACCTGGCGTCTTTGATGCGGTCACTCTGGACCGGTCATGTCGAGCGCCAGGACAGCAAGTTCAGGGCGCTGGCCAAAAGCGTCAAGGATCCCGTCGAGCGGCTCAAGGCGTTGCTGCGTGAGTACCTAATCTTTGGCCATGACAATCCTGCGCTGTATCGGGGCGCATTCATGTTTGTCCGGCCAGAAAGCCATGATGCGCCCAAGGCTGAACCGATGGAAACGTACAGCTTTCCAGCTTTGCTCATTGAGACAGTGCACGACGGCCAGATCACCGGACAATTCAGGGATGGAGATCCGGAGATTTTCGCCCAGATCCTTTGGTCAGGCCTGCATGGAAGCTTGGCCCTGCCGGTGAACTTCGACCGCTTAGCGGTCAAACCCACAAAGGACTTAACGTGCGAAGTGATTGACGCCCTGCTCCGCATCGTCGCGACGGACATCAGCGGCCAATAGTCAATTAATCCAAGCCGTCGCAAAAGAATGGATGTCCTATCAAGCCTCGCGCAAAAGCTCGTTTACACCGGTCTTTGAGCGCGTTTGCGCATCGACCGTTTTCACGATCACGGCGCACGCCAGGCTTGGCCCGCCTTTGGGGTCAGGCAGTGTGCCGGGCACGACAACGGAGTAAGCCGGCACCTCACCGCGGAAGATTTCCCCCGAGGCGCGATCGACGATCTTGGTCGATTGGCCAAGGAACACGCCCATGGAAATCACAGCGCCTTCGCGCACAATCACGCCTTCGGCGACTTCTGAGCGCGCGCCGATGAAGCAATTGTCCTCGATAATCACAGGATTGGCCTGGAGCGGCTCCAGCACGCCGCCAATGCCGACCCCACCAGAAATGTGGACGTTCTTGCCGATCTGCGCACATGAGCCCACCGTCGCCCAAGTGTCGACCATTGAGCCTTCGTCCACAAACGCACCGATGTTCACATAGGATGGCATCAGCACGGCGTTTCTTGCGATGTGGGCCCCGCGGCGCACCGCACATGGCGGCACCGCGCGAAAGCCGGCGGCCTGGAATTCGGCCTCGCCCCACCCTTCGAACTTGGAGGGCACCTTGTCCCACCACGCCCCGCGCCGGCCCGGTCCACCGTCCATCACGCCGTTGGGATTGAGCCTAAAGCTCAACAGCACGGCCTTTTTGAGCCACTGGTTCACCGTCCAGTCGTTTTTCTCGCCGCACCGCTCAGCGACGCGAAACTCGCCGCTGTCGAGCAACTCGATCGCGGCGTCGACGGCTTCGCGCACTTCGCCCTGGGTTTCGGTGGAGAAGGTTTCGCGCTCCTCCCAGGCTTGGTTGATCACGCGGGCAAGAGCGTTTGGCATGGAAGGCCCCTCAGTCGGTTACAGGCACGGCCGCCGTCAGGAAGCCGGTCAGATCGTCAGTGACATAGTGAATGTGGTCGCCGAGTTCATCCCCGGGCCCGGCCGGGCGCGCGCCGTGGGGCTCACTTTCTGCCCACGGGGCGTCCGACTGAACAAGAACCGTGGTGAAACCAAGCGCATGGGCCGGTTTCAGATTTCGATCCATGTCCTCGAAAAAGATCGCCTGGGCCGGCTCCACGCCGTGGGCATCACAAAAAGCCGAGTAAGATCGCGTGTCGGGCTTTGGATGGTAGTCGCTGTCTTCGATGCCAAACATGCCATCAAACAGATCATCGATCTGCATGTGCGACGTGACGCGTTCCGCGTGGCGCCGGGATCCATTGGTGTAGATCAACTTCCGGCCAGGCAAGGCTGAGATCGCGCCGCGCAGTCGCTCGCAAATTGGCAGGGGCGAAAGGTCAACTTCGTGGACGTGAGCCAGAAAGTCTGACGGGTCCATCCCGTGCAGGGTCATCAGGCCCTTCAGCGTGGTGCCATGATCGGCATAGTACTTTTTTTGTAGCGCGCGCGCCGCGCCATGGTCGGTGCGCAGGAAGCGAGCGACAAAATCGGTCATCCGCGCATCGATCTCGGCGAAGAGGTCGCAGTGTGCCGGATAGAGCGTGTTGTCGAGGTCAAACACCCAGTCGCTCACATGGGTGAGGTTTCTTGCCGCTGAATCACGTGCCATGTTCCGTTCGCCCCGCTGCCTGCTCACCCTTCCGGCACAGGCCGGGCACGGTCGAAGTCGCGCTCGAAGAATTCGAATACCAGCTTCTGGTCCTCCGGGGCGGCAGCCTTTGTAAACAACGCTGTGCGGTAGGCCGACGTCTCGCACGCTTCTCGGCCCATGATCGCGAATTTTGCCCGCGCCACGCAGAACGGATCGCTGGCGCGCTTCAGTGTGCGCACACGCCCGTCTTGCTGTTCCATCTCGCCGTAGACGTAGAAGTCGCGCTGGTTGAGTGGCATGTCGATCACGCGCGCACATCCTGCAGCCTCCAAGCGCCACCAGCCACGGCTTTCCCACTCATCGCCGCGCATGCGGGCAATGGCACCCCAGATCGGCCGCTCCGTACGATTGCAAAGGGTGAAGCCCACATCGCGCGAACGCGAAATCGCAGACTGTTCAAGAAAATCTATGAGGTCGGCGTCACTTGTATCGGCAGCCAGGCCTTCACTTGCGAGAAACTCGCGGATGGCCGCCCGAGTCTCGCGGCCGAGCAGCCCGTCCACCCGGCCTGAGAAGACTCCGGCATCCTCAAGCAGTCTTTGAACGCCAGCAGCCTCGGCCTGATCAAAGCTGTACTGGTTGGTCTCGGTAAAGGTCGTCTGCCACTTTGTGCGGCGTTCGATCAGGACAGGTCGAAAACGGCGCTCGTCCAGGCCGAAATCCGAACACTCCGGCGGGCTCTCCACTGAGAAAGATCCCGTCGGATCCACGCAAAGACGGCGGTCGCCGCCCCAATCGCGCGTGCCGCCGCGATGGGCGTCAGATGAACGGCCGTAGAGGAAGTGCACGCCTGGCGTCAGCGCGCCTTCCAGAGCCGTCTCGCAGGTCCCGGGGCGCAGCTTCGTCCAGCCTTCGAC
>JBCBGD010000222.1:0-4419 GCA_038527085.1 Pseudomonadota bacterium
CCTGGCTGGAGGCCGCAGCGATGACTTCCAGCCCCATGGCCTTGCCAAGTTCGACCGCTGCGATGCCCACACCGCCTGCCGCGCCGAGCACGAGCAGCTTTTCGCCAGGTTTCGGGTCGGCGCGATCCTTCAGGGCGTAGTGACTGGTGCCATAGGTCATGATCATGGCGGCGGCTTCATCGAAGGGCATTTCATCGGGGATCGGGATGCAGCGGCCAGCATGGATGGCGACTTCCTCGCGCATGCCGCCCCAGCCCGTGGAGCCGATCACGCGGTCACCCACCTTGAGGTTGGTGACGCCCTCGCCGACGGATTTCACAACTCCTGACACCTCACCGCCCGGCGAAAACGGCCTTTCGGGCTTGAATTGGTACATGTCTTGGATGATCAGCGAGTCAGGGAAGTTCACGCCGACGGCCTTGACCTCCAGAACCACTTCGCCTTTCCCCGCTTCCGGGGCGGGAATATCTTCAAGAACAAGCGTTTCGGGCCCGCCGGGCGCTTTAGACAGGATCGCTTTCATGGTGGGCTCCTCCGAGAGATTTGTGATGGCTTGGCCCCAGCGTACCCCAGCCGTGGTGACTGGCAAGATTTTCCCCGGGGCAGGGCGATGAGCGGGGTGTGGGCGATTGCCATCCATGGCGGGGCAGGGCCCTTGCGCAATGCCGACTACAGCGCGGCCGAGGCGCATATGGCAGAAACGCTGGAGCGGGCGCGGCAGAAGCTGAAAGCAGGCCGGTCAGCGCTGGATGTGGCCGAGGCGGCCGTGGCGGCTCTGGAGGAGTCGGGACACCATGTTGCCGGGCGCGGCGCCTCGCCCAATGCGCTGGGCCAGTGGGAACTTGATGCGGCGATCATGGACGGGCGCACGCGCAATGCAGGCGCGGTGGCGGCCCTGCGCGGCTTTCGCAGCCCGATCAAGGCGGCGCGCACGGTGATGGACCACTCCCACCATTTGATGCTGGTGGGCAAGGGGGCGAGCCACTTCCTGAAGGGCCGCAAGCTGAAGCGCGTGCGCAACCCGCAGGACTATTACCGCCCGGCCGTGACGCGGCCTGTGGCTGAAGGCGAGCTTGCCCATGGGACGGTCGGCGCGGTCGTTCTCGATGTGCATGGGCGCCTGGCTTCGGCGACGTCGACGGGCGGCTTGCTCGGCAAGCAGCCTGGCCGGGTGGGCGACACGCCGATCCTTGGCGCGGGCACCTGGGCCGATGAGCGCGTGGCGGTGTCGTGCACGGGGCAGGGGGAATATTTCATGCGCGCGGCGGTGGCGGCCGACGTGTCCGCGCGGGTTCGATATGGCCGACAGGGGCTTCGCGCGGCGACGGAGGCGGCGCTGCAGGATGTGGCGATCCTTGGCGGGGATGGCGGGCTGATTGCGGTGGATGTGCTCGGAAATGTGGTGCTGCCTTTCCTGTCTGAGGGCATGAAGCGCGGGGCTGCGACCTCGTCTGGCCGGTTCGATGTGGCGGTGCGCAGGTAGGCCATGGACACCGGAGAGATCGTCTTCTGGATCGCCATGATGGTGCTGGCCTTTGTCGGCTTTCTCGGCCTGCAGATGCGCTATTTTGCGGGCACGGCGCTGCGCATCTATCTGGGCAGCCGTCTGAAACAGGCGAGCCGCGCGGAGGTGCAGGCAGTGATTCTGAACGCTGTCGGGGGACGCCGCGCGCCGCGGCTGGAGTCAGAAGCGCACCGTGCGGAAGCCGAGCACCTGCGCGCAGAACATGCGCGCCCTCTGCAATTCATCAGGCTTGGCCGGACGATCTCGCTGGTGGTGCCGTTTGCGCTCGGCCTGTCGCTGGTGGCTTGGCGGTTCTGGCCGCTCTGACCTAGAAGGGCGGCATGAGAGGATATTTTGCCATCGGCGCAGAGGGCATTTCCAAGCCCATGAATCTCGGCGCGCTCATGCGCACGGCCAACGCGTTTGGCGCGAGCTTCGTGTTCACCGTCGAGGCCGAGCAGAACCTGAAGCTTGCCTACAAAGCCGATACCTCAAAGACGTTTGGGCACCTGCCCTGGTATGCTTGGGAGTCGATTGACGAGATGGCGCTGCCGAAGGGCTGCCAGCTGGTCGGCGTGGAGCTCACCGATGATGCGGTGGACCTGCCCGCCTTTCGCCATCCACAGGCGGCGGCCTACGTGCTGGGGCCCGAGCGGGGCAGCCTGTCACCGGAAATGACGGCGCGCTGCGAGCATGTGGTGAAGATCCCGACCAAGTTCTGTATCAATGTCAGCCTGGCAGGCGCGCTGGTCATGTATGACCGGCACCTGAGCATGGGCAACTATCCGGCGCGCCCGATCATGCCGGGCGGTCCGAAGTCTGATTGATCGGCTAAGGGGCCGGGCGCCTAGCCCATCAGGCGCTGGACTATGCCCATCACGCCCTGGAAGCGCAGGCCACCGTCACGCACCGCCAGCACGATGCAGGGGCCGTCATCGTCGGCCACGGGCTGGTGCGTGTCCGCCGGGCCTTTGACCGAGAGATCGCCCGGACCATAGGCGCCGGTCTCATCGGTAAAGCCGCCGCTGACGACAAGCGTGAATTCCGACCCCTCATGGGTGTGGCGGGGCACAGCCGCGCCTGGTTCG
Organism: Pseudomonadota bacterium; assembly: GCA_038527085.1. Lineage (GTDB taxonomy): Bacteria > Pseudomonadota > Alphaproteobacteria > Caulobacterales > Hyphomonadaceae > UBA5336. Next base: position 2,593 of record JBCBGD010000222.1, read on the forward strand.
ATCCGGAACAGCTCGGTTTCGGACTTGTCGGAGATCGGCAGGGAGAGGCGGCGCAGTCCTGGCGCGGTGAATTTCCACCCCGTCTCGCCAGCGGCCATCAGCGCGGGCTCGCGCAGCGGCGCGGGCAGGTCGAGCAGTTCTTCAAGCGCGTCTGACACACTGTTGAGCACTCGCCGGGTGGGGGCGTTGTCCGCCTCAAGGTCGTCGATTGCGGCGAGGGCGCGGTCAACGGCGCCGGTTTCCAGCTCTACAGGCTCGGCTTGCTCGAAGTGGATGGCCGCAATGATTTCGCTCAGCTGGATATTACTCTTGATGTCAGGCCGGAGCGCAGCCTGCGTCTCGACCAGCAAGGCAAACGCTGGATCGAGGCATCCCGCGGCATAGGCGCTGTACAGCTCGCTGAATGCTGGCTCTGCTTCTGTCGTCTTCACGTACTACTCCGGAACCTTTCTTGTCCCCATGAATTATTGTTCGTTGGCCTGAGCGGTCAAGCAATCACATCCTTAGATTGGGCAGTGATGGGTTAAGGTTCGCCTTCCAATTGCCCGCGCAGGCGATTGAAGGCGAGTCTGATGCGAGATTTGACCGTTCCGAGCGGCAAATTGAAGGCTTTCGCGATCTCCGAATGGGACAGGCCTTGGTAGAAGGCGGCCTTCAGAAGCTCGAGTTGTTCCGGCGGAAGCGTCTCAAGCTGCTGCCTGACGACTTCTTCCAACTGTGACCGGTTCAGCGTCGTGTCCGGGGTTTCCGGCTCGGGCGGACGGAGCATGGGTTCATCGGGGTCAAGCTCCGGGCGCTGCGTGCGTCTGTGCGCGTCGATCCTGCGGTTGCGCGCGATGCGGAAGATCCAGGTCGACACGGAAGCCTTGGAGACATCGAACTGTTCGGCCTTGCGCCAGACGGTGACCATCACCTCCTGGGCGAGGTCTTCGGCCTGGGCAGGCTCGGCGCCCAGCTGCAGCATGTAGCTCTTGAGGCGGGGGGCAAAAAACTCGAACAGTTCCGCAAAAGACGCCCGGCATTTCTCGGCCGCGATCTTCGACATATTGTCTGCAAACCGCTGGCGTTGCGTTGTGTCTGCGGATGAGGGTGCCTTCAGGCGCAATGGTTCGACCTTGACTGACTTGCCCCACATGTACGTGCGAATGGCGAATGAAGCAACTGTCGCGATAGGATACTTTCAATCGCACACGTAATAAGTGTCTGCCAAAATTGGGCCTTAACTCTCGTCTAGCAGACAGAAGCGATATAAATCTCTTTGGGTCCCAAATAGAAATAGGTCTCACACATGCGTGATCAGCTTGTCCCCGCCGCTCGCTGGCTCGCCCTCTTTTTGGGCGTCTTTTCATTGTCGTTGCCGGCGCTGGCCAACCCGACGGCCGTGGCGCGCTACAAGGACTGGCAGGTTTTCACCCAGGATGTTGGCGGGGAGACCATTTGCTACGCGGCGACAGAAGCGACCGACAAGGCGCCGCGCGATGCCAGCCATGGCGATGTCTGGTTCTACGTCACCAATTGGAGCACGGGCCGGGCGCGCAACCAGCCAAGCCTGCGTGTGGGCTATGACCTGCGCGAAGACCTGCCGTCAAAAGCACGTGTCGGCCGCTCGGCCTGGAACCTGTTCAATGTCGGCAGCGAAGCCTTTGCCGATGATGATGACGATCCGCAGTTGGTGCGCGCGATCGAACGGGGCAGTGAACTGCGGATCGAAAGCGTCTCGGCGCGCGGCACGTCCGTGGCCTATCATTTCTCCCTGTCAGGCTCAGCGAGCGCCATCGACAAGGCCCGCGATGTCTGTCGCTAGGCAGGTTTAACAAAACCTCCACT
>JBCBGD010000223.1:0-2327 GCA_038527085.1 Pseudomonadota bacterium
TACTGCAACAATGGCGTCGCGCTGAGGTTCAAGCCAGCGGCGGCTTAGCCATTGAACGCGGCCTCCAGCGCGGCGATGTCGATTTTCTTCATGCTGTACATCGCTTGGCGCGCGCGTTCAGAGGCCTCCTTGTCGTCTGCGGTCTGCATGTCGACCAGTGCTTTCGGTACGATCTGCCACGAAACGCCCCAACGGTCGGTCAGCCAGCCGCATTGGCTTTCCTCCCCACCGTTTGACGTCAGTGCGTCCCAAAGCCGGTCTGTTTCCGCCTGGTCGTCGGTCAGGACGCTGATCGAAGCTGCGGGTGACAGCTTGAAGTGCGGGCCGCCATTGAGAATTTGAAACGGCGCACCTTTCAGCATGAAATTGACAATGATGGGTTCATCGTCGCCGGGCCAGTCGCTCAGCTCCACTGCGCTGTCGGGCAGCAAGGATGTGTAGAAGCGCGCGGCTTCCAGTCCGCCGCTTTCAAACCACAGACAGGTGCGAATGTCCCCGGGCATATGTGCCTCCTATTTTCCCGCCAATCAGTGCCTCACCCTCCAAACGTGGTGCCGTCGCCTTCCTCATCGGTGATGACGGCGCCGCCTTCGGTGTGCTCGTAGCCGCGCCCATCGGGGCGGGCGAAAAGGTCCATCTGGCGCGGATCGATGTAGCGTTTGCGGCCGCGCTTCTTGGTACGCTTTGACTTGAAATAAAGGTCGTCCGTGTGGTCCTCGGCGGGCTTGCGCGCGGCGTCCGTGGCTTTGGTTTGCGGCGGCTTGGCCGCCTCGGCCTCGGCCTCGGGTGGTTCCCCGATCGGGCCTTCCAGCTTCCAGTAGGTCACTGCGTAGACTGGTTCGCCAGCCTCGTCCTCATAGGCCTGGATGAAGCCCTGGCTGAGCCCCGCAGAGGCCTGAACTGCGGCCACGTCCACCTCGCCTTCGGTTTTCGAGATCCACTCCGTGGCCAGCTTCAGCACGTTGGTGCCATGGGCCAGCCGCTCGGCATCAAACCGGGTGCGTGCGCGCGGCCGGTCTTCGGCCAGGGCGTCGCTGGCGGTCTCGGCGAGGGGGTAGAGGTGGCTCATATCCCGCCAGTATTTAGCAAGTCTGGCCCGCTCTCCAACACAATCCCGTGGCAGGAGGCCGCCCGCAGCGCCGCCAGCCGCGCGAATTTCAGGGTCACCGCCTTGCGCCGCGCCGCTGAGAGCTTGTCGGTTTGCGCCGGGCGCACCACGGCGCCGCCATAGGCATCGGCAATGATCAGGCCGCAGTCTTCAGGGATCAGCTCGCTGGGAAACGCCGCCGACACAGCAAAATAAAACCGGTCGCAGAACGGCGCGTATTCCGGCCACTTCTGGTCTGAGCGAAAGTCGGCCACGCTGGACTTGATTTCGATGATTTCGATCTCGCCCTTCGGGCACAGCGCCGCCACATCGGCCCGCCGCCCATTGGCCAGTGTCAGCTCCGTGACAGGCGACAGTCCGAGCTGCACGCAAAGGCGCACCACGCCGCGTGTCAGGTCGCAGGTCGGGATGTGTTCATAGCCATCGCCATCGGCCATGGCGCCCTCCAGGTTCGTGTTTTGTTTCGCGCAAGACACGCCCATCCGCGCGAAAGGTCAAGGCTGACTATAACACGCTGATGAGTTCATCCACCCAAGCCGGAACGATCTCGCTTGCGGGGCCATAGCGCGCCTCGCTGAAAACGTGCGCGTTCTCTGACGGCTCCAGGTTCAGCTCCATCGTTTTCGCGCCAGCGCAAAGCGCTTCCTGCACAAAGCCCGCGGCGGGATAGACCGCCCCACTCGTGCCGATCGAGACGAACAGGTCGCAGGTCGACAGCGTGCGGCTGATCTCGTCCATATACAGCGGAATCTCCCCAAACCACACCACGTGCGGGCGCAGATATCCTGCCGTCTCGCAGGCCGGGCAGGGCACCTCGCGGCCAATATCGCTGTGCCATTCAATCACGTCGTGGCAGTCCATGCAGCGGATCTTTGTAAGCTCCCCATGCATGTGCAGGACGTCGGTGCTGCCGGCCTGCTCGTGCAGATTGTCCACATTCTGCGTAACCAGAGTGAAGCTGTGCCCTGCGGCCTCCATATGCGTCTGCAGCCTCGCTAGGGCGGCGTGTCCCGCATGGGCCTTCGCGGTCTTCAGCTGCCGCCTGCGGTCATTGTAGAAGCCCTGCACAAAATCAGGGTTGCGCGCGAACCCCTCCGGCGTGGCCAGATCTTCCAGTGGGTACTTTGTCCAGATGCCATCCTTGTCACGGAAGGTGCCTAGTCCGCTCTCGGCAGAAATGCCTGCACCTGTAAGGATGACAACAGATTTCGGAAGAGCC
>JBCBGD010000223.1:2337-4416 GCA_038527085.1 Pseudomonadota bacterium
ATCAGGATCAGGAGGGTGGGGCTGTGGCGGGCGATGGTCACCGTCACATTCCTAACATATGGTTTGAGTACCACGCCACGTAAGAGTGAAGGCGGCAGGCATGGACGCACCAGCTCCACAAATGCCATCACTGCAGCGACGTGATGTAGACGAAAAGGGTGACCCATGGCGATGCGATTTTTCCAGCGATCCGTTCTTGCCCCTGTCTTGGTTTTGGCCTGCGCGGGTCTTTTGACGGCCTGCGATCGCACCGATGAGCGGCTTGAGCGCGCCGGTGAACTCGTCGATGCCTCAATCGACCAATTGTCGGGTGTGGAAGCTGATACCTCGGACAAGGTCGACATGGCCAGCGTTCCGCTCGATGCGCGTGCATTTGCAGGCGGCGAACTGGTTCAGGTCCAGATTGCCGAGGAACAGCCCCGTGCGCTTTTCGCCATCGGCTCCATCATTGCCAAGCCGCGCGATCTGCCGCCGCTGCCAACACCCACCGAAGCGCTCATCATGCAGGCGCCTGAGCTTGAGACGGAACTTCGCACGCGGAGCCTGGAACAGACCGCGCCAGCCGTGGAGTTGCAGGAAATCGAGCCCGTCTCGCCCGATGGCGAAGGCGTGGCCCGGCCGGTGCCGCCCGCTGCACGCCGCGCCATCCGTGAAGCAGTGACCCAGGATGTCCTGCTGCCCAAGGCCTTGCCACCTGAGCAGGCCCGCATGGCCAGGCGCGCCATGCCGACAGAGCGTGCCATTCAGGTGCAGACCGATGCGCGCGGTGTGATGCTTGAGAAGATGAGCCAGTTTGGTCTGGCCGGTCAGGTCGAGCTGAACCGTACAGGCCAGATGGTCATCCAGATTGGCGATGAGGGCGCTGACCCGACGCAGCTCAGGCCCGACCGCCCAAGACCGCTCGAGCAGCTATTCTCAGAACAAGGCGCGCGCCTGCCAAACCTGCCGCGCATGGCCCTGAATGCAGACTTTGCCTGCCCTGAAAATCCAGATCCCGCCTTCATGCGCGCCAATCCTGTGCTCGCGACTGACTGTCTGGTGAAGGAGCTGCGCGGCACAGGCCAGTTCGAATATGTCGAGAAAGACTTCATCTTCGAGCACCAGTTCATCCGCCGCCCGCGCAATGAGCCGCCCGTTCGGATCGAGGTTGAGCCGAACGATCCGCTCTGGTCGCTGCAGTGGCACTTCTTCAACAATGGCGAGTCCGAAGGCGAGTCGCCCGGTGGGGCAGGCTTTGTCGATTTCTGGACTGATCAGGACACAACAGGCTCGCGCGATGTGGTGGTCGCCGTCGTCGATACGGGCCTCGACATGGACCACCCGGACATTGTCTCGTCGCTCAATGTGGCGCCGGGCTGGGACATGGTCTCCGATCCGCGCATGGGCAATGACGGCGACGGGCGCGATCCCGATGCCGATGATCCGGGCGACCTCTGCGACCCGACTTCGCCTTTTGCCGAAGACAGCTATCACGGCACCCATGTGGCCGGCACGGTCGGCGCGGGGCTCAGCAACAATGGCGCTGGCGTGGCTGGCGGCGCGTGGAATGTGAAGATCGTACCCGTCCGGGCGCTGGGAAAATGCGGCGGGCGATTGACCGATATCAATGACGGAATCCGCTGGGCGGGTGGATTGGTCCCCGCATTCGATGCGGAGGGCAATGAGGTGTGGAACGACAATCCCGCCGACATCATCAACCTGTCGATCGGCCTGTTCGAGTTCTGCCCGGCCTCGCTGCAGGAGGCGATCAACGCGGTCACCGAGCGCGGCGCTGTTGTCGTCTCGGCCGCTGGCAATGCCCGCGTTGACACACGGTTCTACAGCCCGGGCGGCTGCGAGAACGTCATCTCCGTTGCGGCGGGCGATGCGCGCGGCCAGATCACGCCCTATTCGAACTATGGTGACGAGGTGGATGTCCTCGCCCCCGGCGGCGACCTTGGACGCGATGACAATGGCGATGGCCGACCCGACGGCGTGCTTTCGACGCGCCTTGCCACCAATTGCTTCGATCCTGTCACGGGTGATCCTGTGGACACTTGCTTCTATGCCTTCGAGCAGGGCACGAGCATGGCGGCGCCG
>JBCBGD010000224.1:0-4413 GCA_038527085.1 Pseudomonadota bacterium
CTCATGTGCCGTTTAGAAGCCGTTAAAGCAAGATTGCTGCCGCAGATTATCGGAACGGAGCGTACGCATAGGACGCACCACCTCGCCAAGCACGCGAATTCAGCGCATTTTCGTACAAAAATGCCGTATTTAGACGGAACGATTGGTTTGGTGTTTTACGAATAAATGCAGTACGGCGCGTCGATCAGTCCCGGCTCTTGCCCGCATTGATCGTCGTCACGAACGCCAGCGACAGGATCGCGGGCACCCAGATCGGCAGTTCACCAAGACCCGGCGAGCCCACATGCGCAGCAATCGTATCGTCCACACACCACCACAAAAGAAACAGCCACATGATTCATCTCCCTTCTATATCCAGATAGAGAGGTATTTATCGTTATTCAATATGCGCCCAGTATGCTCCGAACAGCCGGCAGGGCAGCCTTCCTCCATTTGGTCAGAAAATCTCATCGTGCATAGAACCTGGCGCGCCCATGCCCTCGCCGTTCATCACTTGGACGCCGAGAGGCGATCTCAGCATCTCGAACACAGCGTCAAACTCCTCTTTCGAATTGACGTGCGGAAACGGGTCGTCTGGCACATCCACGCCCAGAAATGCGCACAGAGGGCCCCAGCCTTGGCGCGCCTCGAACACCAGGAGCCGGTCGTCGGCGAAAGCTGCTCGTACGGCCGCGTTATGCGCCTCGAAGGCTCTGATCAATGCGTCCCGATCATTCATTCTTCCGCCAAGATGATCGTCGATCGTCGCCTTGATCATCCGCCCCCATTTGGTGTCGGCCTGTAGCGCTTGCAGCGTCGGGCTGAAGATCGTCTCCTGGGTTGACTGGTACCACCGATCCGCATCGCGCAAGGACAGCAAGACTTTGGCGTCTGGATACGCCTCAGCGAGTTCGCGCCAATAGTTCGACGCCGGAAAATCGACCGTCGCTGCGTAGCCGCTGAATATCGCATCCCAGTCAGGTCTGCCGGCGGCCGCCTCCAGCCACAGGTCGACATGACCAGGTTGCCCGAGCACCTCGCTCATATGATAGCAGGGCGCGCCGAGAAGGGTTTCGAGCGCAATCTTCAATGAAGCTGTGGCAGTGCGGCCAAAACCTGCGCCGATGACTTGAAGTGTCATGTAGTGATCCTCCCTCATTCAGTCTGAGGGGCGCAGTATACACGCACAAGGCTTGGTTCGCGCAGCGTGGATCAGCTTTGCAATGGCTTTAGGGGCGCCATCAGCCCGCCCTCAAGCCGCCAGACGCTTCTTGCGCCGTGCTTCCAGTTTGTTCAGGGCGTGGAGGTAGGCCTTTGCCGTGGCCACCAGTGTGTCCACATGGCGCGCGCGGCCGACCGCCATGATGCCGTCGCCCTTCAGGCGCACCGACACATCAGCCTGCGCGTCTGTGCCGCCGGTCACCGTGTGAACCTGGAAGAGGTCGAGCGCCGCCTCGTGGGGCACCGCTGCGCGGATCGACTTGAACAGGGCATCGACGGGGCCATTGCCTTCGGCGCTTGCCTCGGTCGGCTCGCCATCGACCGTGACGTGAATTTCCGCCTCCTGCGGCCCGTCCGTGCCTGCCACGATCTTCAGCTTTTTCAGGACGACCCGCTCGCCCTCAGCGGCCAATTGCTCGTCCACCAAGGCAATGAGGTCATCGTCAAACACGTCTTTCTTGGCATCGGCCAGCTTCTTGAAGCGCCGGAACGCATCATTGAGCGCATCGCCTTCCAAGTCGTAACCGAGCGTGGCGAGGCGGTCGCGCAGGGCAGCGCGGCCGGAATGCTTGCCCATGACGAGGCTGGTCTCGGACACACCAACGTCCTCAGGCCGCATGATTTCATAGGTCTCGGCATTCTTCAGCATGCCGTCCTGATGGATGCCGCTCTCGTGGGCAAAGGCGTTCTTGCCGACGATCGCCTTGTTGTACTGGACAGGAAAGCCCGTCACCCTTGAAACCATGTGGCTGGCGCGGGCGAGCTGTGTGCTGTCGATGCCCGTCTGGTAGGGCAGCGTGTCTGAGCGCACGCGCATCGCCATGACGATCTCCTCCAGCGCGGCATTTCCGGCGCGCTCACCAAGTCCGTTGATCGTACACTCTATCTGGCGCGCGCCATGGCTGACGGCGGCAAGGGAGTTGGCCACGGCCAGGCCGAGGTCATTGTGGCAATGGGCCGAAAAGACGGCCTTGTCGCTGTTCGGTACCGCTTCCATCACGCGGGAGATAAGCGCGCCATATTCCTCCGGGTGGGAGTAGCCCACCGTATCTGGCAGGTTGATTGTCGACGCTCCTGCCGCGATGGCTGCATCGACGCACTTGCACAGGAAGTCGAACTCGGTGCGGGTCGCGTCCTCAGCGCTCCACTCAACGTCGTCTGTGTGCTGGCGCGCGCGGGTCACCGACCGGCCGACGGCCTCAAGCACGGCATTCGCGCCCATTTTCAGCTTGTGCTTCATGTGCACGGGGCTGGTGGAGATAAAGGTGTGGATGCGCGGCTGGGCGGCGTGTTTCACCGCCTCGCCGGCTCGGTCAATATCGTTGTCAGTGGAGCGGGCGAGGCCGCATATGACGGCATTTTTCGCCTGTCGCGCCACTTCGCTGACCGCTTCGAAGTCACCTGGCGAGGCTGCAGGAAACCCTGCTTCGATGATGTCCACGCCCATCTCGTCGAGCAATTCGGCGAGTTCGAGCTTTTCTCGCAGGGTCATCGACGCGCCGGGGCTTTGCTCGCCGTCGCGCAACGTGGTGTCGAAAATTCGGATCTGGGGAAGGGATTGTGTCATGGCCGGGCCGGAGCGTTTTGTGTTGAGCGTGCTGTGAAAACGTCCCCTGGCCGAGCGCCGGCGATCAGGCTCGCCGGGCCGTGTCCGGCCAGGGGCCGGTAAGCAGTAGGGGCAAGAACTTGCTCATCCCGCGACATTTGAGCCAGCCAGCGGTGATGTCAATTACAAATTGGAGTGAAAGCGGAAGGATTTACTCATTCTCCGCCCCGCGGATGCGCGAGCGGGCAAACAGGACAAGACCGATCCAGATGGCAACGGCAAGCGCCGCCGCGCCAAGGGCCACGAGTGGCTGGCCCTCGAATGCAGACAGGATCGACGTGCCCGCAAAGGCCACCAGCGCGATCTTCGGCAACACGCCAAGCGCCATTCCTGCTATGTAGTGGCTGAATTTCGCCCGCGTCACGCCGAAGATCATGTTGACGAGCAGGAATGGCCCGGTCGGCACATTGCGCACCACGGCGCTGGCGACAAAGGCGTTCTTGCCGATGAAGTTGGCCAGCCGGTTGGCGAAGTTTCCGCCATGGCGCCGCACCGTCCCCTCGCCCACAAAGCGGCCTGTCCAGAACGTCACCGTGCCGGATACTAAAGTCGCGATCCAGCTGTAGACGAAGCCGACCACGGGCCCGAACGCGAAGACCGCCATGCCGATCAGCACGAATTGCGGCGCGCCGACAAAGGCGGCGACAATGAAAACAGCGATCAGGACAGGAAGGCCCCACGGACTCTCGGCGACATCAGCGAGGCCGCGCCGCACCGCTTCCACATCATAAAGCGAGCCGTATCGCCCCATGATGAAGATGGAGATCACAAGCCCGAACAGGAGCAGCGAGACAAGGATTGCTCGGGTACGGGTCTTGTCCAGGCGGCGGAAAAAAGCGGGTAAGCTACGCATCGGGCTATTGGGCGAGCGCGGCCCAGCCCGTCAAGCAGAGAGGCGCAGGGACTGCTGCCTATGGCGGGCTCGCTTGAAGATCGTATCGCAGTTGCGACAGGACGCGGCCCGGGATGGATGCTGAGGGCGAGGTTCCGATCCGCACAGCGCCGCGCGAGAGATAAAACGCCTCCGCGCCAGGATCGGAGTCGATCAGGACCGAAGCCGCACCAGCCTTGCGTACCAGATCCATCGCAGCATCGAACAGGACTTTCCCGGTGCCGTTGCCGATGCGGTTTGGCTCAATGAACAGCGCGTCCAACCACCAGCCTTCTTCATCCTCGGAGACGCGGGCGAAACCCACAATGAAACCACCGGCCTCGGCAACGACATGGCCGCCCTTGGAGAGCTTCTCCGGCGTCACTGCCAGCTCCGCCTCACATGCCGCCATGAATGTCTCGTCGTAGCCATGCACAGCCTTGGAGCGCAGGCATAGCGCCGTCAGTGCATCGCATTCGTCATTGCGCGCTGGCCGCAACAGCAAATCAGGCATCGGCGCCTCACGCCTCCGCCAGCATCTCCTCGCTCATCGCCCAGAGACGCTCGGCTTTTTCATCATCGCAGATCCATTCGCGGGCATGCTCCCAACGCTGGCTTTCCGGCGTCGCTGCCTGGGCGATGTCACAATTCTCACAATACACCCCGCCCATGCCGTCGAGCATCGGATTGGTCGCCGCCCAGGTTGATGTGGATGCACCCTGGGCTGGGGTCTTGA
>JBCBGD010000225.1:0-233 GCA_038527085.1 Pseudomonadota bacterium
ATCGGCGTTCTGGCGGTCCAGCGCCATGGCACCATGCGCCGGGTCCATTGGCAGCCAAGTGTCTTCCGACGCGGAAAAGCCTGCCGAAGCCGATTGGGCAACCCACGGAAACGGCGTGCGCGCCCCGTCCCGGCCCAGCGTGTGCGGCCAGTTGGCAATGGCTTCGGGGTCCTTGAGCTGTTCGAACGGCACATGCGCCTGGGGCAGCCCCAGCTCTTCGCCCTGATAGATGA
>JBCBGD010000225.1:243-4392 GCA_038527085.1 Pseudomonadota bacterium
AGTGACGCCTTCACGCCCGCAGCGGTGAGCTGCTCGGCATAGAGGAAGTCAAAGCTGTAGGCCGAGTTGAGGCGCTTCTCACCCTCGGTGAACAGCTTCATTTCAGACAGCGGAGAGGGTCCACCAACCTCTGCCACCGTAAAGCAAGCTCCATGCGCGTCCAGCACAGAACGAATGCGCTCAAGGAAGGCTGGAATTTCAGGCTGGCTCTGATTGTGGACATGGCGCTGCATGTCGAACGGCCGCGTGACTTTCTCCATCGGCAAGCCCGATGGTGGATTGTCCGGAAGGTCGCGATTGTGCATGGCGAAATTGATAGCATCGAGCCGAAAGCCATCCACGCCGCGGTCAAGCCAGAACTGCGTCACGCCCAGCAGCGCGTCCTGAACCGCGCGATTGTGGACGTTGAGCTGGGGCTGCTCTTTCAGGAAGTTATGCAGGTAATACTGCTTGCGGCGCGCGTCCCATTCCCAGGCGGGTCCACCGAAGACGGACTGCCAGTTCGAAGGCGGTGAGCCATCGGGCTTGGCATCTTCCCAGACGTACCAGTCTGCCATTTCGCCATCACGGCTGGCGCGCGAGGCCTTGAACCAGGCGTGCGCGTCGGAGGTATGGCTGTAGACCTGGTCGATGATGACTTTCAGGCCGAGGCGGTGGGCTTTCTCGATGATCGCATCGAAGTCAGACAGTGTTCCGAAGATCGGGTCAACGTCGACATAGTCCGCAACGTCATACCCATAGTCGGCCATGGGCGAAGTGAAGAATGGCGAGAGCCAGACGGCATCGACGCCAAGCGAAGCTATATGGTCGAGACCGTCATGGATGCCGCGTAGATCGCCCACCCCATTGCCAGTCGTATCGCGGAAGCTGCGCGGGTAGACCTGATAGATGACGGTGCCCTTCCACCAGGGCTGCGCGTCAGCCTGGCGGTCTTGCGCCTGCGCGCTTGAAGGCGCTGTCGCTTCGGGGCGCTTCGAGAAGATCGTGCCCAAGCGTCCTACTCCGCCAATTCCGCAAAACACACCACGTATCCCAGCGCCGGAACTGACACACGATAGGCCCCCGGCGCGCTGGACGTGCTTGCGCACTGGCCCATCGCCGCCGACCAGGTCTGGGCGCGGCCATCCACGGCGATGTTCACGCTGCGGGCGTCTTCGTCGGCATTGAAAGCGATCACGTATTCGCGCTGCGCATCGCCATCAAAGCGCGAGACGACGAACATGCCATCCTCGCGGCCTGAGTAGCGCACGGTTTGCAGGCCACGGCGCAAGCCCGCATGGGCTTGTCGTACTGCGGCCATCTTGGCGATCGCCTCGTAAAGCGGGTGAGCGGTGTCGAAGTTGCGCTCAGCCGTTGTCGCGTCTGTGCCGATCAGGTCGTTGTCGTTGTAATCTGGCACCTGGCTTTCGAACATGTTTTCGCGGGCCGGGCGGTCGCCGCCATCGGACACGAACCCTTGTTCATCGCCATAGTAGATCGTCGGCACACCGCGCAGGAACATCATCTTGGCGTGGGCAAGCTTCATCCGCGCCAGGGCCTCTTCATCGCTGAGGTCAGGATTGGCCTGGCGCAGGAACATGGAGAACCGGCCCATATCATGGTTGCCGAGGAAAGTCGGCAACTGCAACGCCGTGGCCTCGCCGCCCTCATACACTTTGTCGACTTCGAACAGGCGCTCCAGCGAGCGAGCCGGCTGGCCTTCGGCGACCACGCCGCGCACCGTGCCCTGGAAGGCGAAATCGAGGACCGTTGGTATGTCGTCATAGGTCGTGAACTTGGCGAGTTGGCCCGGATCGAACTCATACACCTCGCCAAAGATGTGGAAGTTCTCGATGCCCTCGGCCTTGGCATGCTCCTCGATGGCCGGGATGAATTCCTGCCAGAATTCTGGGTTCACATGCTTGGCTGTATCGATGCGGAAACCATCGACGCGAAAATCGGTGATCCACTGGGTGTAGATGTCGATCATGCCTTGAACGACGAACGGGCTTTCTGTCATCAGGTCGTCGAGGCCCGCGAAATCGCCGAGGCGGGAGCTTTCACCCTCGAAGCTGGTGTGGCCGCGATTGTGGTAGTGGATCGGATCATTGAGCCAGGCAGGGTTTTTGATGTCGCGCTCGGCCTCGGGCACCACAACCGTGTAGGCGTAGTCTGTCTCGGTGAGACGGTCGAAGTTCTCCTGCGTCATGTGACGCGGATCCACGCCAAGGAACCCGTCATTGATCGCTTCGCCATCGGCGCCGCCACGCGTCGTCCAGGGATAGTCTCCCAGCGAACGATAGGGGCAATCGGCGCCCGGCGTGCCTTCAGTCGAAGCCTTCGCCACACCGCAGTCGGCATACTGGATCACATCAGCGGTATGGTTGGTGATGATGTCCATGTAGACTTTCATGTTCCGCGCATGGGCTGCGTCCACCAGCGCCTTGAAGTCTTCGCGCGTGCCGATGTGCGGGTCGACGTTCAGGAAGTCGGTGATCCAGTAGCCGTGATAGCCGGAGGACTTCGCGCCGTCGGGCCCCTGCACAGGCTTGTTCTGGAAGATAGGTGTGAGCCAGATCGCGGTCGCACCGAGGCCCTGGATATAATCGAGCTGAGCGATCAGTCCTTTCAGGTCGCCGCCATGGTAGAAACCATTGTCGGTCGGATCGAAGCCGGTGACGTTCCGGTCACCCTCAAGGCCGCCGAGATCATTGGAGGGGTCGGCATTTTCAAACCGGTCGGGCAGAACGAAGTAGATGATTTCGTCTTGCGGCAGGCGCTCTGTGTAGGGCGCAAGTTCACTGCCCATCGGCGCGGCGCGCTCGGCCACGGCCGTACATCCCGACAGCGCCAGCACAGCGCTGGCTCCGATCCCGCAAAGTGCGGCACGTCCAAATCCCATCGCAAACCTCCCTCAAAGACGGCGTGGCGGCCCTCTTCTGAGACCGCTTCACCCCGCACTGCGCACTCAAATGCGCAAGTTTTGCAGTGAGAACCCAATCACGAATTCAAATCTGCCGCAAGACCATTTGCAGGCCTTTTCAAAGGATTTTCCCACAGAACATACAGCAAGCACTGCAGTCGGGGTGCGGGTCTCCAGAATACCACCGCCGCTCACAAAAAAGACTTGCAAGAAATTGCAGTTGCGCGATTGTGGCGGTTGGGAACAATGTCCGGTCAACGGACAGCTCATATGGGAGGTTTGGAATGGCGCATCCACGCAATGGGACTTTGGCGTTGTTTACGGGCGCGGCCATTGCGCTGATCGCGGGATGCGCCAGCGTACCGGCTGCCCAGATACAAACGGCTGAGCCGTGGCCCGCCAGCCTGCAGGGCGATGTCACTGGCGCACTCACGCCGGAAGGCCGCGCCGAAGCCACCTCTCCAGACGGCCGCATTGTTGTGCAACTCGCAAGCGATGGCGGCCAGCCAACCTATACCGTCCTGCGCGATGGCGTTGAGGTGATCGGGGCCTCTAAACTCGGCCTGCGATTCGCCAAGTCAGCCGGGCTCGACGAAAACCTGACCATTGCGTCAGTGGAAACCACGACCAGCGACAGCACGTGGGAGTTGCCCTGGGGCGAGCGGCGTGTGGTCACCGATCGCCACACCGAACTTCTTGCGCGCATTGAGGCGACGGATGGCTCAGACCGCGGCTATACCCTGCGCCTGAAGGTGTTCGATGAGGGCGTCGGCTTTCGATATGAGGTTCCCGGCGAAGGCGAGCGCCTGATTGTCGACGAGATCACGGAATTTACCGTGCCGGGCGATGCCACCGCCTGGTGGACGCCCGCAGGCGAATTCAACCGCCTGGAATATACCTACAAGACCACACCGGTTGCCGAGATTCCGCGGGCCAACACACCGCTGACGATGCGCACCGATGACGGCACGCACATCGCCATCCACGAAGCCGCTCTGGTCGACTATGCTGGCATGTGGCTGGACCAGCGCAGGGCCGGCAAGCTGGAGGCCGACCTTGCTCCCCGCGCGGACGGAACAAAGGCGATCGTTGACGGCAATTTCGTCACGCCCTGGCGCGTGATCCAGATCGCCGACACGGCCCCTGCCCTCTACAATGGCTCAGACATTTATCTGAACCTGAACGAGCCAAACCAACTCGGCGACGTTTCCTATTTCGAGCCTGGCAAATACATCGGCATCTGGTGG
>JBCBGD010000226.1:0-4390 GCA_038527085.1 Pseudomonadota bacterium
CCGGGCGATCACCTACCGCAAGCTCAATGACATCCCCCATGAATGGGGCACGGCCGTCACGGTGCAGGCCATGGTGTTCGGCAATATGGGCGAGACGTCCGCCACGGGCGTCGCGTTCACGCGCGACCCGTCCACGGGCGAGAACATGTTCTACGGCGAGTTCCTGATCAACGCGCAGGGCGAAGACGTCGTGGCCGGCATCCGCACGCCCGCGCCGATCTCGAAGGCCCGCGCGGCTGAACTCGACAGCGACGAGCAGAGCCTGGAAGAGGCCATGCCCGACGTGTTCGGCCAGCTCACCGACGTGGCCGCGACGCTGGAGAAGCATTACCGCGACATGCAGGACCTGGAGTTCACGGTCGAGGAAGGCCGCCTCTACATGCTGCAGACCCGGGGCGGTAAACGCACCGCGGCGGCTGCGCTGAAGCTCGCCGTCGACATGGCGGCTGAGGGCCTGATCAGCGAGGAAGAGGCAATTCTGCGCCTGGAGCCCGGCCAGCTTGACCAACTCCTACACCCCACCATCGCTGAGGACGCGGTGCGCGATGTGCTTGTCCAGGCGCTGCCCGCTTCGCCCGGCGCGGCGGTCGGCGAAGTGGTGTTCGACTCAGATGAAGCGGCCCACCTGGCAGAGCGCGGCGTGGACGTGATCCTCGTGCGCGTCGAGACGAGCCCGGAAGACATCCACGGCATGCACGCGGCCAAGGCCATCGTCACCGCACGTGGCGGCATGACCTCCCACGCCGCCGTTGTCGCGCGCGGCATGGGCCGGCCCTGCGTCTGCGGGGCGGGCAACATGCAGATCGATGGCGAAGAGGGCGTCTTCCGCGTGGCGGGCCGCGAGGTTAGAAAAGGCGATATAATCACGGTCGATGGCGCGGCGGGCGAGGTGCTCATGGGCGCGGTGAAGATGCGCCAGCCGGACCTGTCGGGCGATTTCGCCAAGCTGATGGAATGGGCCGACAAGGCCCGCGTCCTGAAAGTCCGCACCAATGCCGAGACGCCCGCCGACACGCAGGTCGCCGTCGATTTCGGCGCTGAAGGCATCGGTCTCTGCCGCACAGAGCACATGTTCTTCGACGCAGACCGCATCGGCGCGATGCGTGAGATGATCCTCGCCGATACCGACGCCGCCCGCGCCGCCGCGCTCGACCGCCTGCTCCCGTTCCAGCGTGCCGACTTCACGGGCATCTTCCGCGCGATGGACGGCTTCCCCGTTACGGTGCGCCTTCTCGATCCGCCGCTGCACGAGTTCGTCCCGCACACCGATGAAGACATGGCGGCTGTGGCCGAGTCGGCTGGCGTCGATGTGGCGGTGCTCAAGCGCCGGGCTGGCGAGCTGCACGAGAGCAATCCCATGCTGGGACACCGTGGCTGCCGCCTCGGCATTACCTATCCGGAAATCTATGAAATGCAGGCGCGCGCCATTTTCGAGGCCGCCGTGCAGGTCGCCAAGAACACCGGCAAGTCACCCGTGCCCGAAGTGATGATCCCCCTGGTCGCCACCAAAGCCGAGCTCTCCATCCTCAAGGACGGTGTCGACAAGGCCGCACAGGCCGTGTTCAGCGAAACCGGCACGGAGATCGACTATCTCGTCGGCACGATGATCGAGCTGCCCCGCGCCGCCCTGCGCGCCGGCGAGATTGCCGAAGCGGCCGCCTTCTTCTCTTTCGGCACCAATGACCTCACCCAGACCACGCTCGGCATCTCGCGCGATGATGCGGGCCGGTTCCTGAAGGTCTATGAGGACAAGGGCATCTACGAGAAAGACCCGTTCGTGACGCTCGACCAGTCCGGCGTCGGCGAATTGGTGGAGCTGGCGGCCGAGCGCGGGCGAAAAACCCGTCCTGACATCAAGCTCGGCATTTGCGGCGAACATGGCGGCGATCCGGCCTCGGTCGAGTTCTGTCATCGCGCCGGACTGCAATATGTCTCCTGCTCGCCCTACCGCGTGCCGATCGCCAGACTCGCAGCCGCCCACGCGGCCTTAAAGGCCGGGCACTGACGATTACGTTTTGGTAAGGTGGGTTAAAAGTGTGTTAATTGTGCCACACTCGGATTCACCATAAGGACGCCGCGCCCCTTGTGAGATTGTCGTAAATCCCCCAATCTTTCAGCCCCTTGCGGGGGCTGCCGCAGCCATTGCCGATGGTGCGCTGCAAAATCGGCATATTCATACACCGCTCATTCGACACGCCGTAACAGGCGAGAAACTTGCAACACACCGCCTCGAAGGCATATGGGCGAGGCACTTTTCATGGTTTCGGACGTTTTCCGGGGCCTGGGTCGACGCCTAGAACGATAATTGGGCGAGAGCCAGAGAAGCTGGTGGGATTGACGATGTTAACTCTTTGGAAAGCGGCGCGCCGCATCTTCCCGAATTCGTCCGTGCAAAAGCGCGGGCTCAAGCGTTGGTGGATGCTTATGACGGATGAAGAGAGACGCCGCACCCTGATGCGGGGCGTGTCCGTGGCGGTGGCTGCGGTCAGCGTCACCACAGTCCTGCCCCTGATTGGCCAATCCTACGACACCCAGCGCGAGCTTGCCGATGCCCGCCTCAAGGCGACGCTGTTTGCAGAGCTTGGCGATGGCGGTGAGGCCATGCGCGCCCATCCCGAGGCCCCATCCCTGATCCGGCACCCGTGGATCATCCGCCTGGAAGACAGTTTCGAGCGCGACAGCCAGTCCGTGCTCGGCCGCTATGCCGCGCGCGACCGCGACGCTGCCGCCCTGCGCACAGTGGCCAATTTTGATCCGCGCGACATCTCCCGCGCCGAAGACCTGACCCGCGAACACAAGTGCCTGTCCGAAGCCGTCTACTATGAAGCGCGCAGCGAAGAGACCTCAGGCCAACTCGCCGTGGCCGAAGTGGTTGCCAACCGTGTTCGCGACCACCGCTATCCCAACTCGATCTGCGAGGTTGTCTACCAGGGCGCCACGCGCACCACGGGCTGCCAGTTCACCTTTACCTGCGACGGCGCCATGGCGCTGCGCCCGCGTGGGCATCGCTGGGACAAGGCACAGGCCGTGGCCGCCCAGGTCATGCTCGACCTGCATGAGCCACGCACGGCCGAGGCCACGCACTACCACGCCACCTATGTGGACCCGATCTGGAATTCCGGCCTGGTGCGCACCGAGAAGATCGGCGCACACATCTTCTATCGCTTCCCCCAGGGGCGCGAATGGTCCCAGGCCCATGCCCGTCTTGCCGCGCGCCGCGCCTCTGAACGCGCAGCCCGCATCCAGACGGTCGCAGCAGATGCGCCGAAAACCACCCGCGAGCTCAACGTGATCCAAGCTGCAGCTGTCTCGTCCTCGAGCGCCGCTGACACCGCACCTGCCGCACCCTAAGAAGTCTCGCCGATGACCGATCGTCCTCGCCATTCCATCTTCGAGGACGTCGACAGCTACATCGACAGTCTATTCATCCCCGATGATCCAGAACTGGACGCCGCGCTTGAGCGTGCCCGTGCCGCGGGCCTGCCAGACATCCAGGTCTCTCCGGGACAGGGCAAATTCCTGTACTTGCTGGCCAAGCTGATCGGTGCCCAGCGTGTGCTCGAAATCGGCACACTCGGCGGCTACTCGACCCTCTGGCTGGCGCGCGCAATCGGGAAAAGCGGAGCGCTGATCACGCTCGAGATCGATCCCGCCCATGCGGATGTCGCCCGCCAGACCTTGGAGGCTGCAGGCTTTGCAGACACCTGCGATGTGCGCACAGGCGCCGCGCTCGACCTGCTTCCCGGCATTGGGGGCCCGTTCGACCTGGTGTTCCTCGACGCCAACAAGGAATCCTACCCCGCCTACCTCTCCCACGCCGTGCGCCTGACCCGGCCCGGCGGGCTCATCATCGCAGACAATGTCGTGCGCCGGGGCGAGGTCCTTTCGAAATCCATGGACCCGAACGTCATCGGCGCCGCAGCCTTCAACCAAGCCCTTGCCAGCCACCCGAAACTCGAAGCCATCGTGCTGCAACAGGTCGGGCTGAAAGGCCATGACGGCCTCGCCCTGGCGCGCGTGAGGGATGACTGATCCGCAATGCCGGCAAGGACCAGCGCGGGGTTAAATGCCAAGGTCGAACCTGCCGCAGCAGGCCGCGACAATCAAAGACCACACTCAAAATTCCGCCGATACCTGCGCAGGCTTAGAATCCGGTTCAATCGCGAAAACCCGATCCGGTAGATCGAACTAGGTGAAGAAGGCCACGGGAGTGGCTCTTGGGCTTGGCGTCTTTTGCCCTTTCACCGCCGATACCTGCGAAGGCAGGTATCCAGCACTGAAAGGAAAAACGGGAAAGAGGGGAAGATTTCCGCACGATTTCACCAACCTGCGCCCTGTGTCGTCGCCCAGAGATGGATACCTGCCTTCGCAGGTATCTACGGCTCATGGG
>JBCBGD010000227.1:0-4374 GCA_038527085.1 Pseudomonadota bacterium
CTGCGGGCACTTGCGGGTTCTGGCGGTGGCGCTCGATCCTGGGCGCGAAGTCATCGGGCGACATGACCGCCGCGCGCACCGCATCGATCAGGCCTTCGGCATGGCGCGAGCGGATGAAGCCCTTGGGCACCGCGCGCAGGCGATTAAACGCGTCTTCTTCCTGGGGCTTTTGCTCGGCGATTTCGTGGATCGCATCGTCCTTGAGGACGCGCCTGCGCGGGCGGTCCTGCTCCTGCGCCACGCGTTCGCGCCAGGCGGCGACGGAGGCGACGATTGCAGCGTATTCCTTGCGCGGCCGGCGCATCTTCAGGCGCTGCCAGGCGTTTTCCGGGCTGGTGTCATACAGATCAGGCGCGGCGATGTCGGCCATTTCCTGCTCGATCCAGCCCATGCGTTTCAGGGACTGGAGCTCGTCGCGCATGGAGATGTAGGCGTCGCGCAAATGGGTCACGTCGCCGAGGGCGTACTTGCGCTGCTTTTCGCTCAGGGGGCGGCGGGTCCAGTCGGTAAACTGGCTCGACTTGTCGATCTGCGCCTTTGTGACCGCGCGGATGAGATTGTCGTAGGAGATGGAGTCGCCGAGCCCCAACGCCATCGCCGCGATCTGCGTGTCGAAGACCGGCGCGGGCGGATGGCCGATCATCCGGTTGAAGATTTCCATGTCCTGGCGCGCGGCGTGGAACACCTTCACGCGGGAGGTCTCTGCGATCAGCTGCAGGAACGGGCCGATGTCCAGATCGTCCGCCAGCGGATCGATGAGGCCTTCCACGCCTGGCGCTGAGGCCTGCACCAGGCAGAGCTGCGGCCAGTAGGTCGTCTCACGGTGAAACTCAGTGTCCACACAGATGAAATCGCTGGCAGACAGGGCCTCGCAGAACGCAGCGAGGTCGTCCTGATTTGTAATCGGAACAAGGGGGTCAATCGGCATTGGGCGGGCCTAGCGGAACTCGCGGGCAAAATCGAGAGTGATTGCTGCAGTCTGACTGGTTGCATCGCGGCCCGCGGCGGCGTATCGCAGGGCGCTTGTTCCAGACCTCATGAGATTCAGGGGCCACGCCCATGCACGCTTTCCGCACCCACACCTGCGGGCAACTTCGCAAGTCCGATGTCGGCGCTTCGGTGAAACTGTCGGGCTGGCTGCATCGCCGGCGCGACCATGGCGGGGTGATGTTCATCGACCTGCGCGACCATTATGGCCTGACCCAGTGCGTGTTTGATCCCGACTTCCCGGCCTTTGGCGTGGTCGAGCGGCTGCGCACCGAGAGCGTGATCACGATCGAGGGCGAGGTGATCGCCCGCGACGCCGAACTGGTGAACGAAAACCTCGCCACGGGCGAGATCGAAATCCGGGTGAAAGAGGCCAGCGTGCAATCGGAGGCCGCCGAGCTGCCCCTGCCCGTGTTTGGCGAGCCGGATTATCCCGAAGACATTCGCCTGACCCACCGCTATCTGGACCTCCGCCGGGAGACCCTGCACAAGAACATGGTGCTGCGCTCGGACGTGATCGCCTCGATCCGGCGGCGCATGGTCGAGCAAGGCTTCACCGAGTACCAGACCCCGATCCTGACGGCGTCCAGCCCTGAAGGAGCGCGCGACTTCCTTGTGCCCTCTCGCCTGCACCATGGCGAGTTCTACGCCCTGCCCCAGGCGCCGCAGCAGTTCAAACAGCTGCTCATGGTGTCGGGCTTTGACCGCTACTTCCAGATTGCGCCGTGTTTCCGCGACGAGGATGCGCGCGCGGATCGCTCGCCGGGCGAGTTCTACCAGCTCGATATCGAGATGAGCTTTGTGACCCAGGAAGACGTGTTCGAGGCGATCGAGCCTGTGATGCGCGGTGTGTTTGAGGAGTTCGCCGACTGGGAAGGCAAGGGCCGCACCGTGCCGCCAGAGCCCTTCCCGCACATTCCCTATGCCGAGGCGATGGCGAAATACGGCACCGACAAGCCTGACCTGCGCAACCCGATCGAGCTGAAGGATGTGTCTGAGTTCTTCACAGATGAGGACAAGACCGGCTTCGGCATCTTCGCGAAGATCATCAAGGGCGGCGGCAAGGTGATCGCGATCCCTGCGCCGGGCGCTGCGGCCAGCCAATCGCGCAAATTCTTCGACGAGACCGACAAGTGGGCGAAGAAGGAGATGCAGGCGCCGGGGCTCGGCTATGCCCGCCTGCGCGAGGCCGAAGGTGGCGGCGTCGACAGCCAGGACCCCGTGCTGAAGAATTTCGAGGCGGGGCATCTGGCGGCGCTGCTGGAGCATATGGGCCTCGGCGCGGGCGACGGCGTGTTCTTCTCGGCAGGCAAGACATCCGACGCCTACAAGCTGGCAGGCGCCGCGCGCATCCGCATGGGCGAGGAGCTGGGCCTGATCGAAGAGGGCGTGTTCCGCTTCTGCTGGATCGTCGATTTCCCGATGTTCGAGTATGACGAGGACGCCAAGAAGATCGACTTCAGCCACAACCCGTTCTCCATGCCCCAAGGCGGTCTCGAAGCGCTGGAGGCGGCGACGTCCGACGAAGCGATCCTCGACCTGAAGGCCTTCCAGTACGACATCGTATGCAACGGTGTGGAACTGTCGTCTGGCGCGATCCGGAACCACCGACCCGACATCATGCTGAAGGCGTTCGAGATGGCGGGCTATGGCCCCGAAGTCGTCGAAGCCGAGTTCGGCGGCATGCTGAACGCGTTCCGCTACGGCGCCCCGCCCCATGGCGGCATCGCGCCGGGCGTGGACCGCATCGTCATGCTGCTGGCGGACGCAGAGAACATTCGCGACGTGACCCTGTTCCCGATGAACCAGCAAGCCCGCGACCTGATGATGGGCGCGCCCGGCCCGGTGGACGAAAAACAGCTGCGCGAGCTCAACATCCGCATCGCCCAGAAGCCGAAGACGAGCTAGTCGTTGCGGCCCGTGCGGTGACGCTGCGGCAGACTGGAAATCGCGCTCCAATCCAGCCATCCTCCGATGCGTGAGACTAGGAGGCCCGGCCCATGAGACTGGTCAGCGACGATATTCTTGAAGACACCGGTGCCCACGAACCGGTCTATGGCGCGGTGTACCCTTCGCTCGAGACCGATTTCGAGCTGGCCAACCCCAATTCCTGGACGCGCGGCCATCCCTGGGAGCTTTACAAGCGCATGCGCGAAGAGGCGCCGGTGATGTGGTCGACATCGCGCAAGGGGCTGTCGCGCTACTGGTCGGTGTCGCGCTATGAGGACATCAAGACGGTCGAGCTCGCCCCTGAGATCTTCTCCAGCCAGCGGGGCGGCATCAACCTGGCCGTCCCGCCACGGGCCTATTGGCGCCCGGAAATCCTCGTGCGCGCGGCGATGGACAATCTCATCTCCATGGATGAGCCCCACCACATGCAGATGCGCATCCAGCAGAAGGATTTCTTCATCCCGGCCTATGTGACGAAGCTGCGCGAAAAGGTGGAGGCGAAGGTCTCAGACCTTTGCGATGACCTCGAAGCCAATGGCCCGGTCGTCGATTTCGTGAAGATCTTCTCCAACCAGCTGCCGCTTTACACCCTGTGCGAGATGCTCGGCGTGGACGAGGCCGACCGCCAGAAAGTGGTGCACTGGATGCACTATCTGGAAATGGCCAGCCAGTTCATGACCAATCCGATGCGCACCTTCCTGGCCGAGCCGCTCTTCTTTCTGCGCTTCAAGAAAGTGGTCGAGGAGATGTTCGCCTATGGCGCCAAAGTGATGGCCGACCGGCGCGAGAACCCGCGCGAAGACCTGCTCACCGTCATCGCGCACTCGAAACTCGACGATGAACTCCTGCCACAGGAATACCTGGACGGCTCATGGCTGCTGATCATCTTTGCGGGCAATGACACGACGCGCAATTCCCTGTCGGGCACGATCAAGCTGATGACGGAGTTCCCGGACCAGCGCGCCATGGTGCTCGCCGACCCGTCGATGATCCCGCAAATGTCGGAAGAAGCCCTGCGCATGGTCTCCCCGGTCAAGCATATGCGCCGCACGGCGCTGGAAGACACCGAGATCAATGGCCAGCGCATCGCCAAGGATGAGAAGGTCGTGATGTGGTATGGCGCGGGCAATCGCGACCCTGACGTGTTTCCGAATCCAGACGTGTTCGACATGACCCGCGAGAACGTTTCAAAGCACATCGCCTTCGGCCATGGCATCCACAAATGCCTCGGCTCACGCGTCGCGCAGATGCAGCTGCGCGTGGCCTATGAGCAGATCTTCCAGCGCTTTCCGGACATCGCCTTCACCGGCGACATCAAATACGGCCCCAACGCGCTTGTACACGCGATCTCAAGGCTGAAGGTCAACCTCTACGGCCCCGGAGGCACCCGCCCGACAAAGGTGCAAGTGAAGGTGCCGGAAGAGGCTTGAGGTGGGT
>JBCBGD010000228.1:0-4341 GCA_038527085.1 Pseudomonadota bacterium
GCGCGGGCTCCAGCAGCCTCGCCGAGGCCCGCCGCATGTCACTGCTGTCAGCCCTCGCCGAACGCGGGCTTGTGGCCCGTGCACACGTTCAATTGACGGGCGACATCAACGAGCGGGATCGCACCATGCCGATCGGCCGCTCAGTTTACGCTACTTTACGACTGAGCTTCCCAAGCGTCGGCTAAGCCGAAAACTCAAAGCGGCCTTGCAAGGTGCGGGTTGCAAGTCGAGGCCGCGCGCGTATGAGTGCGGCCTTGATTTCTTCCGATCGGATCGTTCTCAAATGACCACCGATGGCGCGCGCCGCATTCTGATCACCTCAGCCTTGCCATATATCAACGGCGTCAAACATCTCGGCAATCTGGCGGGCTCGATGCTGCCGGCTGATACCTACGCGCGCGTGATGCGACTTCTGGGCCATGACGTGGTCTATATCTGCGCGACCGATGAGCATGGAACCCCAGCCGAACTCGCCGCGCAGAAGGCAGATGTGTCCGTGCGCGAGTATTGCGATGAACAGCATGAGATCCAGCGTACGGCTGGCGAGGCGTTCGCCCTGTCCTATGACTATTTCGGCCGATCCTCAGCACCGTCAAACCATGCGCTGACCCAACACTTCGCCCATGCGCTGGAGGCCGAGGGATTGATTGAGGAGCGCACGTCTACGCAGATCTATGATGTCGACGCAGGCCGCTTTCTGCCGGACCGCTATGTCGAAGGCACGTGCCCGCACTGCGGTTTCGAAAAGGCGCGCGGCGATCAGTGTGACAATTGCGGGCGGCTGCTCGACCCCATGGACTTGAAGGACCCCTACTCCTCGGTCACCGGATCGAAGAACGTTGAGCCGCGCGAAACGCGTCATTTGTTTCTGCTGCAGTCCAGACTTGAGGGCGACATTCGCAAATGGGTCGAGGCCAGTGATCACTGGCCAAGCCTCGCGCGGTCCATCGCACTGAAATGGCTGGACGAAGGCCTAAGAGACAGGGCCATCACGCGCGACCTTTCCTGGGGCGTACCCGTGACCAATCCTGACGGCTCGATCCGCGAAGGTTTCGAGGACAAGGTGTTCTACGTCTGGTTTGACGCGCCGATCGAGTACATCGCCGCCACTCAGGATTGGGCGGCGGACACCGGCGAACCCGACGCCTGGAAGCAGCTGTGGAAAACCGATGAGGGCGCAAAGGAAACCGAGTACGTCCAGTTCATGGGCAAGGACAATGTGGCCTTCCACACGGTCAGCTTTCCGGCCACGCTAATTGGCTCCAAGCAGCCCTGGAAACTCGTCGACAAGCTCAAGGCTTTCAATTGGGTCACCTGGTATGGCGGCAAGTTCTCCACCTCGGAAAAACGCGGCGTCTTCATGGACCAGGCGCTGGAATTGCTGCCCGCAGACTATTGGCGCTGGTACCTAACCGCGAACGCGCCAGAAGGGTCAGACGCCGCTTTCACCTGGGAAGGCTTCCAGGCGGCCATCAATTCCGACCTCGCAAATGTCCTCGGCAATTTCGTCAATCGGATCACCAAATACACGGCCTCCAAATTTGATGGAAAGGTGCCCGGCGAGGGCACGCCCGGCAGAGACGAGGCGTGGATGGCCAAGGAGCTGTCGACACGCCTGAAGGCGCTCACCGAGCACTACGAAGCCATGGAGTTCCGCAAGGCTGCCGCGGAGACTCGCGCGATCTGGGCGGCTGGAAACGAGTATCTGACGCGAGCCGAGCCCTGGGTGAAATACAAGTCAGACGTCGGCGCGGCCGCCGTCGGCGTGCGCACCGGGCTCAATCTCGCAGCAGTCTTCGGCATCATCGCCCAACCGATCATCCCCGACGTGGCAGCGAAAATCCTCGACGCGCTCGGCGTTCCCGAAGGCAATCGCAGGTGGCCCCTGCCCACGGATGACGGCTTGCTCGACGCCCTGCCCCACGGCCTGGAGATCACTCCGCCAGATGTCCTCTTCCAGAAGATCGAGGACGACCAAGTGGCAGCATGGACCGAGCGGTTTGGCGGAGAGTCCTGAGTGCCGCTCCAGAATCGCGTCGATCCTTTTTCGCGCATCCATGCTGTTCAGGCCCGCGGGATGTTCACGGGCAATCGCGGGATCCTGCATGATCCTGAATCGCAATCCTTACGCAAACAGAGCTGGGCCACCGATGGCTGGGTGATCTGCACGCTGGCGCCGCTGCCTGGTCGGCAGAAACGCAAAAGACTGATGTCAGAGGGCCGCTGGACAGAGCTGTTCTTTCTCGATGAAGCCGTCGGACTTGCGGCCGGTCACCGGCCCTGTTTCGCATGCCGGCGAGCTGATACTGCCGCATTCAGGGACGCTGCAGGGGTCGACAGCATCCGTGAACTCAATCCGCTGATTACAGATGAAATGAAGCCGCGGTTGAGGGTGAGCGCGCCCGAGCCAAGACCGGATTGCGCCCCGGCCGACCTCCCCGACGGCGCATTCTATGCGCGCGGCGACACAGCATATCTTGTCTGGCGACGATATGCCCGGGCCTTCTCCTGGCAGGGCTATGGCGGCGCCGAAGCGCTACATGAAACCGGACAGAGGCTCACGCCAACTATCACCTGCAAGGCGCTGGCCAATGGCTATCGCCCAGATATGCACCCAAGCCTGGGATGAGAGCTGAGAACCGTTTCGAGGCCTTGCCCGCTGCGGGACCAGTGCGTACCACACTTTAAGGGCCAGCGTTCGGGGAGTGATGCGGCATGGGAGTTTCGGCGGATACGCTGGTCTGGTTAACTGCGATCATCTGCGGCTACTTGGCCGGATCGATCCCGTTTGGCCTTGTTCTGACCCGCACGGTCGGCATTGACCTGCGTTCGGTCGGCTCAGGCAACATCGGCGCTACCAATGTGCTGCGCACCGGGCGTAAGGATCTCGCCCTCGCCACCCTGCTACTGGACAGCCTCAAGGCCGGCCTGATCGCTCTGGCTTTCGGCATGCTTTTCGATCCCAGGGCAGGTTTCGTCGCGGGCGCGGCCGCGTTCTTCGGCCATTGCTATCCCATCTGGCTCGGCTTCAGGGGCGGTAAGGGCGTAGCAACCTATGCCGGCTTGCTGGCTTTCGTCAGTTGGAAGGGGCTTGTGGTCGCCGCACCAGTCTGGCTGGGTGTATTCGCCCTATCCCGCATCTCCTCATTAGCGGCACTCATCGCTGCTGTGGTTGCCCCAATCGGCGCTTATTTTCTTGGGGAAGACTGGTTCATCGTGGCGGGCCTGGCAGCCCGGTCCGTACTGGTGTTCTGGACGCACAGATCGAACATCGCGAGACTCGCGCGTGGAGAAGAACCGCGGTTTGGCTCGCCAAAGGGCGCTTCTGAATGATCGCGCCGCCCCGCACTGATGCGGAACGCCGCGACTGGTTGCGTCTAGCCCGCACGCAGAATGTGGGACCGGTCACCTTCTTCCAGCTTGTGTCGCGCTTCAAGACGCCAGCGAACGCACTGGACGCGCTCCCAGAACTCGCCCGCAAGGCCGGTCGCAAACGCCCACTGAAACCACCTTCGTGGGAGGATATTGATCGAGAGATTGAGGCCGTTCACTCCTACAGGGCTCGCGTTCTGACTGCAGCAGATCCCGACTTTCCAACGCTGCTCAAGGCGTTGTCGCCACCGCCGCCGGTTCTCACAGCGCTTGGTGACGCCAGCCTGGCAAGCAAACCAACGGTGGGCATCGTCGGCGCGCGCAACGCCTCTGCTGCGGGGCGGAAGATCGCGCGAGACATGGCGCAATCGCTGAGCGCTGCTGGATACGTCACGGTGTCCGGCCTCGCGCGGGGGATCGATGGAGAAGCCCACGCGGCAAGCCTTGACGGCGGCACCATCGCCGTGCTCGGCGGCGGCATAGATCACATCTATCCTCCTCAGCACGACAGGCTCTACGCCGCGGTTGCTGCGCAGGGCCTGATCCTTTCCGAGAGCCCATTCGGACATCAGGCAACAGCCCGGGATTTTCCTCGTCGCAACAGGCTCATCACCGGATGCTCACGAGGCGTTGTCGTGGTTGAAGCCACCGAGCGATCAGGCTCGCTCATCTCTGCGCGCACGGCGGGCGAGCAGGGACGCGAAGTGATGGCGGTGCCTGGCTCGCCGCTTGATCCGCGCGCGGCTGGTACGAATCGGCTCCTGCGCCAAGGCGCCGTTCTGGTGCGGGATGGAGACGATGTGCTCGAAGTTCTGCAGAGTCTTTCGCCGCGGGAGCTGTTTGCCCCGCCGCCCCCCAGCTTCGACGCTGAGGACGACGCCCCCATTCCGAAAAGCCAGGTGGACGCGGTGCGTGAAGCACTTGCGCCCTATGCCCTGCCGATCGACGAGATCGCCAGGGCAGCAGGAA
>JBCBGD010000229.1:0-4308 GCA_038527085.1 Pseudomonadota bacterium
GTGCGGTTCACGATCGCGCTGATCTGGTAGCCTTCATAGTTGTAGAAGAAGCCCGTTGCATTCAGTTGCAGAGCGCCGCCGGCAAGCGTGTTCTTCGTGCCGATCTCGTAGGCGTCGACGAACTCTGGGTCGAATGTTTGCGGCACGCCAGAGGTGTTGTCCGCTGGCTGTGGCGGGTTGATGCCGCCGCCCTTATAGCCCCGCGAGTAGAAGGCGTAGAACAGCGAGTCTTCTGAGAAGCCGAGATCCGGCGACCAGTCGAAACCGATGCGGCCCGTCACTTCTTCGAACTGGGCATTCAGCGTGCCATCACCGCCATTGTCATTGCTTGCGCCTGGATTGGGCACGAATGCCAGCGGATCAGGGCGCGCTGCATCTGGAGTCGCTAGGAAGGTCGGAATGTTGCCCACCTCCTTCTGGTCATCGGTGTAACGAAGCCCCAGCGTGAACTGTAGATCGTCAGTGACGTCGTAATAGGCTTCACCGAAGACTGCGAAGCTGTCCAATTCATAGGGCGTGATGGAGCGAAAATAGTTCCGTCCCGTCCCCAGGAGATTGTCGATTGCCGTATCGCCAGCATTCGCAGGATCAGCAATTGAGAAGACAGGAGCGCCACCTGCTGCAACTGCAGCCGCATTGTTGGCCTGGATGAACGCCGTGCCCGTGTTGAAGAACACGTAGTAGCTTTCCTGGAGTGCAGGGCCCTGATTGATCTCATAATCGATCTTGATCGCACCGACATTGAAATTCAGCGGCCCGGAGAAATCCGATTGCAGGCGGATCTCATGGGTCGTCTGTTCAGTTTCAGAGCCTGAGATATCAGACTGTTCGAGGAAATTCGCTTCACCAAGCTGCGGATCGCTCACCACACCACCCGGGAACAGCGTCGGATACGCACCCGCGATCAAGGGCGCCGTCGCACCGTTCAGCGCGATGAAAGGACCCGGGGTTGTGTTGAACCTGAACGCTGGCGCTGTCTCGTTATAGTCCTCTTGCGAGATGTTCTCGCGCTCATTGAAGCTACCGAGATAGATCGCCGTCAGATTGTCAGTAACGTCAAACTCGCCACGCCACATGTAGAAGGTCTGTTCGGTCTCGAATGTCGGATCGAAAGAACTCTCAATCGTGCGGAAGTCCGGATTGTAAGCGCCAGGCTCATTCAGGTTCACGAGGTTGCCAGTGGCAGGATCCACGTTACCGGTCACACCGGACAGGGCACCGAACACGCCGCCACCGAGCGTCGAGGCCTGGTTGATACCGCCAAGAGAGGCCGGATCGCGCACCCGTGCATCGATACAGCCTTGCGAGGTGATGATCTGGTCAATGAACGAGATCGGGATGCCCTGGAAAGACGTATTTGTTGGGTCAGTCGCACAGAACTGCTTTCCCGAACGAAGACGTGAGTCCTCTTCGTTGAAGTGCTCGACCATGAGCAATGTGCGCAGCCGATCGGTCGGCTCCCACGCAAATGAACCACGCAGTGCATAGAGATCCCGGTCGTCAATGGAATTGCCTGTCGTGAGATTATCTACAAAGCCATCGCGCTCGAGGTAAGAGCCTGCCAAACGCAGGGCTGCTGTCTCGCCGATGGGCACGTTGACCATGCCCTTCGCCTTATAGGTGTTGTAGTTGCCATGTGTCAGGCGGACATTTGCCTGAAATTCCTCGAGCACGGGCTTCGCTGTAATCACGTTGACCACGCCGCCTGTGGCGTTCCGGCCGTAGAGTGTCCCTTGGGGACCGCGCAGGGTCTCGACCCGCTCCACGTCGAAGAATTCGGCTTCGAACAGGCTGTTGGATGTGAGCGGTACATCGTTGAGGTGCACACCAACACCAGCGTCCGCCGCTGTCGAAACGGCGTCAACGCCGATACCGCGGATACGGAAGTTGAATCCGCCGAAATTGCCTTTGGTGAAGTTGACGTTCGGAATGGACTTCACCAGGTCGGGGCCGCCGGCCAGTTGCAGCTTCTCCAGCGCGCCTTCATCAAAGGCGGACACGGCGATCGGCACGTCCTGAATTGATTCTTCGGTCTTCTGGGTCGTCACAACCACGGTGCCAAGTGTGCGTTGCGATGCAGCATCTTCGCTTTGCTGCGCAATAGCTGACGGCGCGCTGATCGCGAGCGCTACCGCAGATGCGCCCAGAAAAAGGACGGATTTCGAGTCGAGTGTCGATTTCATTTAATTCCTCCCGGCCGCCCGGTTTTCCGGGTCGAGCGATTGCGTTTCCTCACCGGGCCTTTCCTGTTTTCGGAAAATGCCACAATTCCATGACACCGTGACGGTGGGGCGCTTGTCAACGTCTTATGTTCTGTAAGCTCTATTCCGATGCTAAGGCGTGTCGTAGAAGTGACTCTGGATTTACCGATAAACGGCCAGAGCCATGCTGGAAGACGGCCGGTTGAGGACAGTAAATGACGGACGATACCTCTCGCGCGCTGGTTCTGTTTTCAGGCGGGCAGGACTCTACCGTGTGTCTGGCCTGGGCGCTGTCACGCTATGACCATGTTGAGACGGTCGGCTTTGACTATGGCCAGCGCCATGCCGTCGAATTGGAAAGTCGCCAGCGGATTCGCTCCCATCTGAAGGACGGATTCGCCAATTGGGCGGGGCGGCTCGGCCCGGATCACATGCTGGATGCCGGGGGACTACGCGAGGTCGGCGAAACCGCAATGACCCACGAAACAAAGATCGAAATGACCGCGGCCGGCTTGCCCAACACATTTGTTCCCGGCCGCAACCTGATGTTCATCGTGCTGGCGGCTGCCTTGGCGTACCGTAGGGCCATCCCGCATATCATTGGTGGCATGTGTGAGACCGACTATTCGGGCTATCCCGACTGTCGGCGCGAAACACTGGACGCGCAGATGCGTGCCATCTTCCTCGGCATGGAATATCCCGTGAAGCTCAAAACGCCGCTGATGGAACTGGACAAGGCCGAAACCTGGGCACTCGGCCAGAAACTCGGCGGTGATGAGTTGACCAGGATCATCATCGAGGACAGCCACACCTGCTACCGCGGCGACCGCGAGCACAGGCATGAATGGGGCTATGGCTGCGGCACCTGTCCTGCCTGCGCGCTCCGCGCCAGGGGATACCGCCGCTGGAAAGCGCCTGCCGCATGATGTGCACAGGCAGTGGACACACCTACATATGCTTGGGTATGCACCCGCTTTCGCCTCCAATTGAGCAGTTCCATGGCCTCTGATCTTGCCAATCCCAAGCGCGACGCCAGCGCCCTCGTTCCGGCGGGACACACGTTTCGTGTCTCGAAGGCCACCACGTTTGAGGCCGCGCATTATCTCGGCCACAAGCCCGAGGGGCACCCTTACAAACACGTGCATGGCCACTCCTTCCGCATCGAGATCACCGTGGCCGGAACCGTACAACCCGGTGCAGAATGGGTGCAGGATTTCGGAGACATCACTTCGGCGCTCGAAGCGGTGGCTGCGCGGCTGGACCACAAACTGCTCAACGAGATTCCGGGGCTTGAAACGCCAACGCTGGAGCGGATCTGCCTGTGGGTGACCGAGGCGCTGAAACCGTCCCTGCCAAACCTGGCTGCTGTCGAGCTCTCACGCCCAAGCTTGAATGAGCGCGTCACGCTCGAGCTTTAGGCGCTTCGCACCGGGCCAGTGGCAATAGAGCTGCCCGCCAAGACCCGCGTCATCACGCGTGCGCTGTCCTGCGGGCCAGGAAAAGTCAGCGCGCCCGGCGCTGCGACTTCAAAACCGATTTCGCCGAAGTAATCAGGTGCGCCGATCAGGACCGCAAACGGCCAGTCTGCGTTGGCGCCCGCTTCGAGCGCCTCCCCGGTGATTGTGAGGCCGATCCTCTGCCCTTGGTGCGACGGCGCCACGGCGACGGGCCCATAAAACAGCGCCCTGCTCTCGCCAACACGAATCGGCCAGACGCGGCAAACACCGATCACCTCGCCATCAAGCCGCGCCACCCGTGTGATGTCGGGCAAAGATCGGTTGTACTCACGCAGGCGCTCCGCCGTCTTGGCGAAGTGGCCCGGCCCGAATGTGGCATCGAACAGCGCCTCGATCGCCTCGGCATCGCGCGCCGGGTCCTCGGGGACAATCTCCAGCGTCGTCACGGCAGGGTCAGGCCGCAGCATCAAGCGCTTTCACGGCGAGGGCATCGCGCGGCGTGATGTCGGGAAAGTCAACGTCCGCTGTGTCTGGATCGAAGTACTTCCAGCTGCGCGCACACTTCATGCCGACCGCCCGCTCGAACACGACACCGACGCCCTCAACGTCATCCAAGGTGAACGCGCCTGCCGGAGCATCGCCTTCGATCA
>JBCBGD010000230.1:0-4280 GCA_038527085.1 Pseudomonadota bacterium
GTGTGCAGGGCGCCTTTCATCAGTGCGGCGGCGCGTCCTTCGCGGACAAGCTCGACTGCCTCGGCCGCGGCGGCGTGGCTGTGAGGCACGGCGATTAACTCGAAGGCCGATAGGCCGGCGCCGATCTCCTCTGCGGTGGCGTGGATCTTGGCCTCCGGGCCCACAAGGATCGGCTCGCAAACGCCAGCGCCCGCGGCGTCGATGGCACCTTGCAGGCTTGACGCGCTGACGGGATGGACGACAGCCGTGCGCAGGGGCGGTGCGCCCAGCGCTTTCACATGATCCATGAGCCAGTCGAAAGGGGCGGGTGTGTCTGGCATGCTCGGTCCTGTCCCATCCATCTTGTGCCCGCAGGCTTCACCAAACATGAAATCATGGCGAGGCGCACTGGCAAGTGCGGGAAAATACCAAGCGTTCCCAAGGTGCCCGTAATTCCCCTCAATTGAGAATTTTCCACAGCACTTCCTTATTTGCCGGGTCCGGGCAACAAGGGCCTGGAGCCAGCATGCAGGGAGACAGCGCTATGCCAGACACTCATACACAAGCCGAGCGCGCGAGGGTGCGCAAGGATGTCCGCCGGGCCGCCAAGCGGATCGAAAACGGTTTCCCGCCTGAGGGGAGCGCCCCCGCGCCGCTGGTCAACACGATGACTTTCGGGGCCGATGCCATGAAACACTGGCTCGAAACCAGCCAGGATCTGGCGCGGTTCTACAACGCCCGTCTGGCCAAGGATTTCAGCTACATGACCGAGCTGGCGACCTGCCGGTCTCCCGGAGACCTGACCGCGCTGTGGTGCCGGGCCGCCAGTGAAGCGGCGCATGATTATGCAAACGAACTCGACCGCCTCATGGCGATCAACACGGCAAGCAGCGCCGAGGAGAACCAGGCACCCGCCGAATAGGGCTTGGCGAGCGCTGCGCCAGTGTGCAGTCTGATTGCGCGGACACCCACGGAGCAATCGGCTGGACAATTCGCACTTCCTCGACTCCGTTCTGCGGCCTGTGACCACCTTCCTTGACGAAGCGCTGGGGAAGGCAGGGTCCGGTCGTAATCTGGAACAAACAGCCGAGCCCCTGATCCGGGCCATCGAGTCAGTGCCGGGCTCTGGCCGTGTGGCCGTCTTCCTGAATGAAGACAGCGATCCTCCGCGCTTTGTCTCAGGACCGTCCTTTGAAACTGGCGAAGTGCAGGCGCTGAATGCGCTTGTGTCGTCGAGCGCGGAAGCAGGAGACAGGATCGAGCCGAAAGAAGCGGTTCTTCCCGTCGGCGATGAAGCGCCCAACCGCGTGCGGCTCTTTCCGCTCAGTGTTCCAAGCGAGCGCCCGGCGGCCATCCTCGTCACCGTGCGCGACCCCATCAATGACGACAAGCACTCCGTCTTCGACAGCTTCATGGACCAGATTGTCCAGCTGGCCGGGATTGTTGTGGAAGACCGGAGGCTGCGCTCGAAGATGGCAGAGCAGCAGTCCGTGCTCGAGGCGCTGGTCGGCGCAGCGCCTGATGCAATCATCCGGATCGACCGTAGCGGGACCATTCTCGATTATATGGGCAGCGCGCCGCGCATGTTTGGCTGGAGCCGTGAGGAAATCCTGGACAAGCCACTTTCGACGCTGATGCCGGACCCGCATGCCTCGCGCCATGACGACTATATCGACGCGTTCCTCGCCACGGGTGAGCGCAAGCTGCCCGACTTTGGGCGCCGCCTGCAGGCCAAACACAAATCCGGCGATACATTCCCCATCGAGATCGCGCTGAGCCAACTGCCCGGCGTGAGCGATGTGGAGTTCATTGGCATCATTCGTGACATCTCGGTGCGCGTAGAGCGCGAGGGGGAACTCGCCGCCATGAGGGACGCGCTGGACGCAGCAGGCGTACAGAGCGCGCTGGGCGAACTCGCAGCCACAATCGCCCATGAGCTCAACCAGCCCCTGACAGCGATTGCGAACTATATGGATGCGCTTGGCCTGCGCCTCGAAACCCCGACCCAGGAGAACATCGACGTGGCCGCCGACCTTTCGCGCAAGGCGGCCTCCCAGGCGCGTCTCGGCGGAGAGATCATCCGGCGCACCCGCCGCATGGCCCTGCACAGTGAGAGCGAGATGGCGATGGAGGACGTCCATGCCGTCGTCGGCGAAGCGCTGTCGCTCATGTCCAAGACGCCCGCAGTGGTCGATGTCGTCTTCGAGCTGCGCAAGGAGGGCGGATCCGATCTCGTGCTCATCGATAAGGTGCAGATCCAGCAGGTGGTCATCAACCTTGTGAGCAACGCCTTGCGTGCGATGGAGGGATGCGAAGAGCAAGTTCTGACGGTCATCTCCCGGCAGACCGACGACAGTGTCGAACTTGTCGTCAGTGACACTGGCCCGGGTGTGCCCGACGAAGACAAGCAAAAGATTTTCGATCGCTTTTTCCGGCGAAGTGAGAGCGGAATGGGTTTGGGTTTATCGGTGGTGCGCCGCATCGCCATCGCCCACGGCGGGGATATAAAGCTCTCCGATGCCCCCGGAGGTGGGGCTGAATTCACACTTACACTGCCCAGACGTGTGCTATAGGCGAAGATGAACGACGGAGCGGCGTGTGACGAGCGACCCAGATTGCCTGATCATTATTGTCGACGATGACGCCGGCGTGCGCGACTCCCTCGCCGCGCTGCTTGAGGCGAAGGGATACCAGACCAGGCTCTTCAAGGATGCCGAGAGCTTTCTGAGTGAGAACGACTCAGCCGAACAGGCTGTCATCCTGATCGATTATTCCATGGGTGACATGACCGGACTCGACGCAATCCGGCAGACACGGGCCGAAGGGGACCGCCGCCCGATCATCATGATCACGGCCCATGGGGATATCGAGCTGGCGGTGGAGGCCATGCGCGCAGGGGCCTCTGATTTCATTGAAAAGCCCTGGGAAAAGGATGCGCTGTTCGAAGCGATCGAACGCGTGGCTGAACATGCCCGCAGCGCGGCGGAATTGGCCGAAGGCCGAGCGCGCGCCCTTGCAGCTATCAAGAGCTTCACACCGCGCGAGAAGGACGTTTTCGACCAGTTGATCACGGGCGCGTCCAACAAGCTGGTGGCCCGCGCGCTCGACCTCAGCCCGCGCACGGTGGAGTTCTACCGTGCAAACGTCTTCGAGAAGGCAGGCGTGTCCAGCGTGGCGGAACTCGTGCGCCTTGCCTTCATGTCGAAAGGCGCGTCGCTCTAGACTGCAGCGCGCTCCTCAACAAAGACCTCAGGCGCTTCACCGGCCATGGCGAGAAGACGCGGGCGGCTTGTAATCGCGAAGCGGTCGGGCCGCGGCAGGTCGATCACGCCGCCGCGCTTCAGCCGGTTGAGCATGCGGCTGACAGTCTCCAGCGTCAGGCCGAGATGGTCGGCCATTTCGCACCGGCTCATGGGGATCGGGGTGTATCCCTCTGCATCTGAAGCAAAGCGGGCGTCAAGGAAGAGGACGAAGGCAGCCACGCGCTCCATGGCGCATCGGCACGCCAGCAATGTGGCCTGGCGGCGGGCATCCGCGCTGGCCCGGTCGATCTCACGGAAGATCACGCTGCGATATCCGGCGTCCTCCAGAAGGCTGCGCTCGAAATTGGCCCGGCTGACATATTCTGTCTCTACCGCGCTCAGGGCCTGCGCGCTCGTCGGGCTGGTCGAAGAGAGGCACAGCGAGACATACTCGCCTGGACCCGCGAACGCCTCGATCTGTCGGTAACCATCGGCGGTGACGCGGTACACCGTCACCGTGCCCTTCGTAATCTGGTGGATGCCGCGGTCAGCATCTCCCTGGTGGAAGAGGTGCTCACCAGGGGCGAAGGCACGCGTTTTCGTATCCAACCCTGCAACAATCGTCATCACCATCCTCCTCGTCATCGGCT
The DNA here is from genome assembly GCA_038527085.1 of Pseudomonadota bacterium. Taxonomy (GTDB): domain Bacteria; phylum Pseudomonadota; class Alphaproteobacteria; order Caulobacterales; family Hyphomonadaceae; genus UBA5336. The sequence continues at coordinate 3,872 of JBCBGD010000230.1, forward strand.
GTGCTGTGTCTGCACTAGAGGATGGTTACCGGGGCGGCCTGGCGATACTGAGAGAACTACGTATGAGGGATTTTACGGTAGCGCGCTTATTCCGCTGCCATGGCTTCGAGGGACTCCTCGAACTGGTGCTTTGCGCGCCTGCGCAGGCCCTCTGCATCGGCCATTTTCAGCGCCCAGACCACGGTTTCGGGCGAGACCTCATGGGGTTCGTTGTGGATCGTTTCTCCCGGCGCACAAGCTGCCTTGGCGATTTCGGCCAGCACCTCGTCGCTGGCGTCTTCCAGCCCGGCCGTATCGATCACGGTGAAACGGAGGTCTGCCAGCCGCCCCTCGCCCTCGCGCAGGTCGCGGGTCACGCCGGGCTGATCGTCGACCAGGGCCAGGCGCTTGCCGACCATGCGGTTGAACA
>JBCBGD010000231.1:0-4247 GCA_038527085.1 Pseudomonadota bacterium
GCTTCAATGTCTCCTGCAGATGCACCGGAGCTGCCCCGCGCCGCGTGCAACTCATCAAGCAGAGAGAGCGAGGCCACAAGCAGGAGCCGGTCCTCGCCGACATCGCCTACGGCTGCGGCAATCTTTCGAAGCCTGTCATCCAGCTCCCGGCCAAGCTCGCCGAGGCGCTGCTCCTGTCCAGGTGCGCAGGCCACGGTATAGGCGCGTCCATAAACCTGGATGTCTGCTTTCGCCACGCCCGCCCCCTATTCTTCCTTGGACAGCGCTGCACGCACTTCCTGGATCGCTGATCCAAGCGCCTCGGACGCCTCATCCGCCAAGCCCTGCAGCGCCGCTTCGCGCGCGATCGACGCATCGAGTTGTTCAGCAAGGCGGTCTCTGTCCTGCAGGAGCGCCAGGCGCTCGCGCTGCAGGGCGCCGGGATCCCCGGCGCGCTCCATGAGACTGTCAAGGCTGCCTTCCAGGCGTCTCAGCGCCTTGTCGAGGCGTATGGCGGCTGCGTCCATTCGATCCATGGAGAATCTCACTACCCTCTGATGTCAGCCCCGCCAAGTCGCTTGACGCTTTGAATTGGCTGGCCCAATCGTCGCCGCAGAACGAAGGAATCGAAATGTCAGTTACCAATCGGGATATGGCCAACGCCATTCGCGCGCTGTCCATGGATGCTGTGGAAAAGGCGAAGTCGGGCCATGTCGGTGCGCCGCTGGGCCTGGCGGATGTCGCCACAGCGCTCTGGACGCGGCACCTGAAGCACGATCCCGCCGCACCAGATTGGGCCGACCGCGACCGCTTCGTGCTGTCTGTCGGGCATGGCTCGATGCTGCTCTACGCCCTGCTGCACCTGACGGGCTATGACAGCGTCAGCCGGGACGACATTCGCAACTTCCGGCAGTTGGGCTCCAGCACGCCGGGTCACCCAGAGAATTTTGTGACCCCCGGCGTCGAGACGACCACAGGACCGCTCGGCCAGGGCATCGCCACCGCCGTCGGCATGGCCATCGCAGAGCGCCACCTCAATGCGCGCTTCGGCGATGATCTCGTTGATCACCACACATGGGTCATGGCGGGCGATGGATGCCTCATGGAAGGTGTCAGCCAGGAAGCGATCACGCTCGCGGGGCACTTGAAACTGAACAAGCTGATCGTCCTGTTCGACGACAACTCAGTCACCATCGACGGCGGCACAGACCTGTCGGACTCGACCGACCAGTGCAAACGGTTCGAAGCCTCGGGCTGGATCACGAAAGCCATTGATGGCCATGACGAGGACCAGATCGAGGCCGCGCTCACTTGGGCCAAGAGCCAGGATCGCCCCGTCATGATCGCCTGCAAGACCCGCATCGGCTTTGGCGCACCCACCATCGAAGGGAGCGGCAAGGCCCATGGCGGCCCCTATGGCGAAGATGAGATCGCGGGCATCCGAGAGAATATTGGCTGGCCGCATCCGCCTTTCGACGTTCCGTCAGAGATCGAAGACGCCTGGGCCGAAGCGGGCAAGCGCTGCGAAGGTGAGCGTACAAGCTGGGGCCTTCGCCTGAACGCCTCTCCCAATGCTGGCGCGTTCCAGAGCGCACTGGATGGCGCCGTGCCAGATGATCTCAGCGCACAGCTCGAGGCTCACAAGGCGTCGGTCATTCAAGGTGGCAAGGACGATGCAACGCGCAAATGGTCTGGCGCCGCGCTCGAAGTGCTCACAAAGGCGATCCCTGAACTGGTCGGCGGCTCGGCGGACCTGTCAGGCTCGAACAACACCAAGACCAGCGTCACCGAGCCGATGACGCCTGATAACTGGGCCGGGCGCTACATCCACTACGGTGTCCGCGAACACGCCATGGCCGCGGCGATGAACGGTATGGCGCTGCATGGCGGGATCATCCCCTACTCCGGCACCTTCCTGATCTTCTCCGATTACTCCCGCGCCGCGATCCGTATCGGCGCGCTGATGGGCCTACGCGTGATCCATGTGATGACCCATGACTCGATTGGCCTTGGCGAGGACGGACCGACCCACCAGCCTGTGGAGCAGATTGCCTCCCTGCGCGCCATGCCGAGGATGCGGGTCTTCCGCCCCTGCGATGGCGTGGAGGCCGCCGAGTGCTGGCAGCTGGCGCTGGAGCATACCGATGGGCCCAGCACCATGGCTCTAACCCGCCAGAAGGTCGCCAGCCAGCGCAAGAACGCAGCCGGCAATCCTTCGGCGCGAGGCGCCTATGTGCTCTCCGACGCCGATGGCGCGAAGGCAGTGATCATCGCGACCGGCTCAGAGGTCGAGATCGCCATGGATGCGCAAAAGGCGCTGGCTGCGGATGGCATTGCGGTTCGCGTCGTTTCAATGCCGTGCATGGACCTGTTCGAAGATCAGGATCGCGCCTACCAGGACGATGTGCTTGGCGGGGATCTGCCCAAGGTGGCTGTGGAAGCCGGCGTACGCATGGGATGGGACCGGTGGATCGGCCGCGACGGCGGCTTCATTGGCATGTCCAGCTTCGGCGCCAGCGCACCTTACAAGGACCTCTACCAGCATTTCGGCATCACGGCTGAAGCGGTCGTGGAGGCGGTAAAAGCCCGGCTCGACTGAGCCAATGCCTGCCGCAGCGCCGGGGGATCATTTCTGATTTGCATTCGGATTTTCCGGCGCATTTCTTGCACCCGCGCACAGCATTGACGCAGTGACCGGGCTGCGGGTGGACGTCCGCGCCGCCCGGGTCTAAACGCTGCAAAAGATTTGCAGAGCCGCAAGCGCAGAGAGGGACTTCCATGGCCGTCAAGGTAGCAATCAACGGGTTTGGCCGCATCGGCCGCCTCGTACTTCGCTCCATCATCGAACACGATCGCACCGACATAGAAGTGGTGTCTATCAACGATCTCGGCCCGATTGAGACCAACGCGCACCTGCTCCAGTATGACAGTGTCCACGGGCGCCTGCCCCAGGATGTGACGGTCGATGGAGATACGATCAAGGTCGGTAACCGCGCGTTCAAGTGTACGTCCGTGCGCGATCCAAAAGAGCTGCCCCATGGCGAGATGGGTGTCGACATCGCCCTGGAATGCACGGGTATCTTCACCTCCAAGGAGGCCGCCAGCGCCCATCTTGAAGCCGGCGCGAAGCGTGTGCTGGTGTCCGCGCCCGCCTCTGGCGCCGACAAAACCATCGTTTACGGCGTGAACCATACGACGCTGACGTCTGACGACACGGTCGTCTCCAACGCCTCGTGCACGACCAACTGCCTGTCCCCAGTGGCGAAGGTTCTCAACGACACGGTTGGCATCGAGCGCGGCTACATGACCACAGTGCATGCCTACACAGGCGACCAGCCCACGCTGGACCGAATGCACAAGGATCTCTACCGCGCCCGCGCGGCGGCCAATTCCATGATCCCCACCTCAACCGGCGCAGCCAAAGCCGTCGGCCTGGTGCTGCCGGAACTGGCAGGCAAGCTGAATGGCTCGGCTGTGCGCGTGCCGACGCCAAACGTCTCGATGATCGACCTGGTGTTCGATGCCGGTAAAGCCACCACGCCTGAAGAGATCAACAACGCGGTGAAGGCCGCCGCCGATGGTCCGATGAAAGGTGTCCTTGCCTATGTCGACGCGCCGCTGGTCTCTTCGGATTTCAACCACAATCCTGCCAGCTCGACCTTCGCGCTCGACCAGACCCATGTGACCGATGGCACGCTCGTGCGCGTCCTGTCCTGGTACGACAATGAGTGGGGCTTTGCGACGCGCATGTCCGACACCGCAGTCCACATGGGCGGCCTCATCTGATCCCTGGCGGGCTCCGGAAACGGAGCCCGTTTTGCTTCCAAGACCGGTGTACGAGAATGAATAGCTTCAAACGCATCGAAGATGCCGGGGATCTGACCGGCAAAACGGCCCTCGTGAGGGTCGATTTCAACGTGCCCATGGCGGATGGCAAAGTCACCGACGACACCCGCCTGCGCGCAGCACTTGAGACCGTCCAGACCCTGCGCACACAGGGCGCGAAGGTCGCCCTGCTCGCCCATTTCGGCCGTCCGAAAGGTGAACGCGTGCCAGAGATGAGCCTTGCCCCCATCGCGCACGCCTTCGAGGCGGTGCTCGGCAGCCCGGTTGCCTTTGCGGCCGACTGTAAAGGGCCTGGCGTTGCGGAAGCCATCGAAGCGCTGCCGCCTGCGGGCGTGATCTTGCTCGAAAACACCCGCTACTATGCAGGCGAGGAGCAGAATGACCCGGCGCTGGCCGAGGAGATCGCAAAGCTCGGCGACATC
>JBCBGD010000232.1:0-4240 GCA_038527085.1 Pseudomonadota bacterium
ATCGGCGCCCAGAAGAACTTGAAGGAATAGGACAGGCCGAACCAGGAGAAAAAGCCGATGATCGCGACGTCGATCCCGTCGGCTTCAAGCCAATAGGACAACACCGCAAAGTACAAAAGGAATGGCAGTCCCGCCGCAAAGCCGAGCACCAGCATCATTGCCGTTTTCGGCTGGGCAAATTCCGCAAGCGTTTCCCTCAGGCTCCTGGAGCCTGGATCGGCGCTGGCGGCTTCGCTCATGCGGCGCCGACTTCGGATTCGCCCGCACCTGTCCACTTCAGAGCGAGGGTTCGCAGGGTCTGGGGATCAATCGGCTTGGCAGCAACCAGATCCGCGCCGGCCGCTTTCGCCGCGCGTTCGATTTCCGGGTTCACCTCCGCCGATATCGCGATGACGGGCACAGACACACCGCTCGCACGAAGGCGCCGGGTGGCTTCAAATCCGTCCATGATTGGCATGCGCAGGTCCATGAGCACCAAATCCGTTGGTCGAGTGTCCAGCGATTCGAGGGCCTCGACACCCGTTGCCGCCACGCTGACGGTGAATCCGGTCGATTCCAAGGCACGCCGTGCAATCAGGGCGTTGACCGGATTGTCATCGGCGATGAGCACATGACCTGCCGCGACCTTGGTGTCTTCGCGCTCGGTATGGGCGCTGCCTTGCCGCGCCAGATACACCCGCTCGATCACTGAACTGGCCCGCAACGGCCGCACAAGCCAGCCCTTGCAGCCCATCTCGCGGAAGCGAGCGATGGCGCCGCGGTCTTCCGGGCGCAGGACGATGAGGCTGGTGGTTTGCGCCGCGTGGCTGACGATGCGGCGCGCCGGCAGGTCTGCGCCGATCAGCAGGACATCGCAGTCATGCCCGCCCGTGGGCGCAGTGTCGGGCAGTGCCCAAGGCGTGACTGAGGCGTTTTTTAGCATGGATGCCAAGGTGAGCGCGGTGGCAGGCGGCAAACCGATAAGGCCAACCCGCCCGCCGAGTTGGGCCAGGTCATGGGTCGGTTTCTGGTCGGCCTCGCGAAGGGGCAGAAACACGTCGAACCGCGTGCCGTGGCCAGGCGCGCCATGCACTTCGATCGAACCACCCAGCAAATGCGTCAGGCGCCGCACGATGGAGAGGCCGAGCCCCACCCCGCCATCCTTTTGCGCATCACTGGCCTGGACTTGCCGAAACGCCTCGAACAGGCGCTCGCGATCGGCCGGTGCAATGCCCGGTCCCGTGTCCCGCACGCTGTACATCACGCCGGCATCAAGAGAAGTGATGTCGAGCATAACCGCGCCAGTCTCTGTGAATTTCAAGGCATTGCCGATGAGATTGAACAGGATCTGGCGGATGCGGCCTGCATCGCCCCGCCGCGTGGCCATGGGAAGGACGAGCGCACGCGCGGCAATATCAAGCCCGCTGGCATGGGCGCGGGGACTGAGCAGTTCGACCACCTCACGGCCCAGACGCACCGGGCAGAACACCTCTTCTTCAAGCTCGACCCCGCCTGCATCCAGGCGGGCATGGTCAAGGACATTGTTGAGCAGGTCGAGCAGGCGCGCGCCAGACCCTCGAATCGCCTCGGCATACTCGCGCTGTGCCGGGGACAGCTCGGTCTCAAGCAGGAGCGAGACCGTGCCAAGGATGCCGTTCAACGGGGTGCGGATCTCATGGCTGGCCGTGGCAAGGAAGGTCTTCTCTGCGGCGGGGTCTTTGGGAGGCTGGCTCATCGCGCCCACATATCACACAGGCCTTTTGCGAGGCTTAACGAGCCGCCTGAATTGCGCCGTATCAGGCCACCAAGCCACCGCTGGCGGCGCTGGCCTGATTGGCGGGTTCGGTGCCGGGGGGTCTGCGCCGATAGGACAGAGCCTCTGCAATATGCACCCGCCGGACGCTGTCGCAGCCTTCGAGATCGGCAATCGTGCGCGCGACCTTTAATGTGCGATGGTAAGCCCGCGCCGTGAGCATGAGTTTCTGCGCCGCATCGGACAGGAGCGCGGCCCCGCCCTGATCCACGGCAGCAATCCGATCGAGGTCTGCGGTGGGCGCATCGGCATTGACGGCACGCCTGCCCTCTCCCAATCCATCATAGCGGCTGGTCTGAATTTCGCGCGCGCGGGCAACCCGGCTGGCGGCCTCTGCTGAGCCTTCGCTAGGCGGCGGCAAGCCCAGATCCATCGCCGTGACGGGGCTGACATCATAATAGAGGTCGATCCGGTCCATGAATGGGCCGGAAAGCCTCGATTGGTAGGATACCGCACAGCGTGGCCCTCGCGTGCAAGCCGCTTCGCCTGGTCCGCCGCCGCACTTGCAGGGGTTCATCGCGCCAATTAGCTGGAACCGTGCGGGATAGCGCACATGCCGGTTGGCGCGGGCGACGACGGCCTCGCCGGCTTCAAGCGGCTGGCGCAAACTGTCGAGCACCTGAGCGGTGAACTCGGGCAATTCATCGAGAAACAGCACGCCGTGATGGGCAAGCGAGACCTCGCCAGGCTTGGCATGGATGCCGCCGCCCACGAGCGCCGCCATGGACGCGGAATGGTGCGGCGCGCGGAACGGGCGCTGGCGCGAGAGCCGACCGCGCTCAAGAAGCCCGGCGACGGACTGGATCTGGCTGACCTCGAGCAGCTCTTTCGCCGAAAGAGGCGGCAGAAGGCCCGGTAGACGCTGGGCCAGCATGGATTTCCCCGACCCAGGCGGCCCACAAAAGATGAGATTGTGCCCGCCAGCAGCCGCGATTTCGAGCACACGTTTGGCGCCCTCCTGGCCTTTGACGTCTTTCAGGTCCGGTCCGGGTGGAGGCTCCGCCAGACCGCCAGCTTTGGGCGTTGGCAGGGCTGCGCGCCCGGCAAAATGATTGACCAGCGCGATCAGGCTTGGCGCCGCAATCGCTTCCCCGCCCGCCCAGGCCGCTTCAGGCCCACAAGGGGCTGGGCAGATGAACCGCAAATCCATCGCATCAGCCGCCATCGCCGCCGGCAGGACGCCGAGCGTGTCGACCACGGCGCCATCCAGCGACAGCTCACCCATGGCGGCGTGGCCATCCAGCGCGTCAGCCGGAATCACGCCCATGGCCGCCAGCATGGCCAGCGCGATGGCGAGGTCGTAGTGGCTGCCCTCTTTTGGCAGGTCGGCAGGGGCCAGATTGACGATGATCCGCTTAGGTGGGATGGCGAGGCCCATGGCCGAAAACGCGCACCGCACGCGTTCGCGGCTCTCGGCGACAGCTTTATCAGGAAGCCCGACGATGCCAATATATGGCTTGGACGATCCGGTGATCTGCACCTGCACATCCACAGGGCGCGCTTCGATGCCTTCAAACGCAAAGGTTGTAATGCGGCTGACCATGATGCGCCCCTTCCAGCTGGACGACGCGTAGCACAGCCGCCCGAACAAAGAAAGAACGTATGTTAACTTTTTGCGCGCTCTGCGAGGCGGCGATCGACGGCGTCCCAGAACAGCGCGGCGGCATCGACACCCGAAAAGCGCTTCATTTCCTGCACGCCCGTGGGTGAGGTGACGTTCACCTCGGTGAGCTTTCCGTCAATCACGTCGATGCCTACAAGCACCTGGCCGCGGCGCTTGAGTTCCGGGCCGATGGCCCTGCAAATGGCCAGGTCGGCGTCTGACAGTTCGGTTGGCTGCGCCGTGCCGCCCACATGCAGGTTTGAGCGTGTCTCGCCGGGTTTCGGAAGCCGGTTGATCCCGCCGACGGCTTCGCCATCGATCAGGATCACGCGCTTGTCGCCCTCACGCACGGCGGGCAGGAAAGCCTGCGCCATGATCGGCTCGCGGCTGCGCTCGAAGAACATTTCGGTCAGGGAGAAGAAGTTGCTGTCTTCCGGCTTCAGGCGGAACACGCCGACGCCGCCATTGCCGTAGAGCGGCTTTAGGATGATGTCATTGTGCTTGGCCCGAAACGCCTTGATCGCCTCCACATCGCGCGAGATCAGCGTTGGCGGCATCAACTCTGGAAAGAGCAGCGGAAACAGCTTTTCCGGACTGGAGCGAACCCATTCAGGATCGTTGAGCACCAGTGTGCGGTCCGTGATCAGCTCCAGGATATGACACGCGGTAATATAGGACATGTCGAATGGCGGGTCCTGGCGCATGAGCACCACGTCCACCTCCTCCGCCAGGTCCAGGCGCTCGGCCCCGCCGAACAGGCCCGGTTCGCCTGCCTCGCGCTGCACGGTGACCGGACGCGCGAGCGCTGTGACGCGCCCGCCCTCATAGGTCAGGTGCTCGGGCCC
>JBCBGD010000233.1:0-4240 GCA_038527085.1 Pseudomonadota bacterium
GCGAGCAACACATAGCCGCCGGTCCAGCCCATCAGGTAAACCGAGCCGCCATAGCCCATGAAGGCGATGAGGCCTGCCATGGAAAGGAAGGAGGCCGCAGACATCCAGTCTGCAGCGGTGGCCATGCCGTTCACCGTGGGGTGAACATCGTGGCCGGCGACGTAGAAGTCGTCCGTGGACCCAGCGCGCGCCCAGATGGCGATGCCGATGTAGAGTCCGAAGGTCGTGACGACGAAGAAAAGTGTCCAGAAATCCATTGTTCTAGCCCTTCACGCCGAATTTGCGCTCGAGCCGGTTCATGGCAACGCAATAGTAGAAAATCAGAGCGACGAAGACGTAGATCGCGCCTTGCTGGGCAAACCAGAAGCCGAGAGGGGCTCCGCCGATGGCGAACTGGTCAAGGAAATCCCTGAACAGGATTCCGGCGCCGTAGGAGACGGCGAACCAGACGACGAGAAGCGAAATGGTCAGGCGGACAACCGCCGACCAGTACCCCTTTCCGTCGATTTCAGACAGGTTTTGAGACATTTCACTCCCCTTACCGTTTATCTAAACGCGGGATTTTCCGCGTGTTCAGGGTCCGGGATTTGGGGGCAAAAGATAAGGGAGACTTTGGTCTATGAGACCTATGAACCGGGATGGTCAGGACCTAGCGTGACTTGCGGGCATGGCGCCATTCGGAGAGGCCGGACTTGACAAGCCAGCCTCCGAGGATCAGCCCGCCTGCCACATAGGCCTCGCGCACGCCGAGACCGGGCTCGCTCAGCGCGAGAAACCCTTGGACGGCGAAGATGATCAGCATCAACAGACCGAGGGCGATCATGATGTGGTGTTTCATGGCGTGGGCCCTTTCCGAGGTCTCATGGAAACTTAAACATTGCCCTGTGAAACGAAAGTTGAAAGCACCGCTTTGGTCTAAGGGGCGCCGACATAAGTCCTGCCTTGGCTGTTCTGGATGGAGTGAGACGGATGAAAGTTTCCTACGCGTCGCTGGCCTTGCTCATGCTCCTTCCGGGCTGCGCTGCGCTCGAGCGCACGCGCGGAGACAGTGCGGAGGAGGCGCCCGCCGCAGCCGACTCGCTGTCATTTCACATCCCGCAAGAGTGGCAGGCGAGCGCAGTGGCAAGCGATGGCGCGATCGCGGGCGGCTGGGCCAATTCGTTCGGCCCAGATGTGGAAGCGCTTATCTCCGAAGCCCTGGCCAACAATCTCGACCTGCGCGCCAGCACCGAAAGCGTCGCACAGGCCGAAGCGCTCCTTGCCCAATCGCGCTCGGCTCTGTTTCCCTTCATCACGGCGGGGGTCAGCGCGAGCGAGGCTGAGCCGCTGGAAGAGGCGTCAACGCCGGGCGGGTTCAACTTTGCCAATCCGGGCGCCATCGACAGCTACAATGCGAGCCTGTCTCTGAGCTGGGAGGCCGATCTTCGCGGCGTGAACCGGGCAGGCGTGCGCGCGAGCGAGGCAAGGCTGCAATCGAGCCAGGCCATTCTGGAAGCGAGCCGACAAAACATCGCCGCGGTGACGGCCGTTTCCTATTTCGAGCTTGTTGCGGCGCGGCGCCAGCTCGACCTCGCCCAGCGCACCGAAGAAGCCAATGCCGAGAGCACGCGGCTGGTGGAGCGCCTGTTTGAGGCCGGTGCAGTCTCGCGGCGCGATCAGGCGTTGTCGCGTGCGGACTTGTCGAGCGCGCGCGAGGCCGTGGTGACGGCAGAGAACAGCGTGCGCCAGGCCCAGAGGGCTCTGGAGGTTTTGCTGGGGCGCTATCCCGAGGCGGAGATTGACAGCGCTGATGCGTTGCCCGATGCGCCGGGCCTGCTCGCGCCGGGAACGCCGCTGGAACTGCTGCGCCGGCGGCCTGATGTGGTGGCGGCGGAGTTCAACCTCATTTCAGGCCAGGCAGGCGCAGACCAGGCTCGCGCGCGGCTCTGGCCGCAGCTGACCTTCTCATCCAGCCTGTCCAGCGGCGCGACAGACATCGGCGACGTGTTCGATCCTGCATCGGCAGCCGTCTCTGTCGGGCTGCAACTGGCCCAGACTCTGTTCGATGGCGGCTTGCGCGGCGCACAGATCGATGCAGCCGACGCATCGGTGCGCGAGGCCCTGGCGCAGTATGGCGCGGCGGTGTTGGCGGCCTACGCCGATGTGGAAAACACCAGCGACTTGCTGGCCAATCTGCAGGAGCGGGAGGTTTTTCTGGAGGCCGCGCTGGCTGATTCCATCGAGGCGCTGGAGCTGACCGAGTTGAGATATCGGGCGGGCGACACCGACCTTCTCGACGTCCTCAGCTTGCGCCAGAGACGCTTTGGCGCCGAACGTGTGCTGATCGCCAACCAGGCTGCGCAGCTGCAGACGCAAGCGCGCCTTTACCAGGCGCTGGGTGGTCCGATCACGGCCAACTGACTTTCCTTCCCCGCGCGATTGCGTCCATACTCACGATGCACAGCCGGGGAGGTTGAGATGGCGCTATTGGTTGCGGGCATTCTGGTGTTCTTCAGCACGCACCTGTTTTCCGCGTTTCGCGCGCGTGCCGCAGGCGTGGATATGCGCACGCGGCTCGGCGAACCCGTCTATATGGGCATCTACAGCATTGTCGCCCTCGCCGGCATTGTCATGATCTGGTTGGGCTATGGCGATGCGCGGCCCGCCCCGGTGATCTACACCCCGCCCACATGGGCGCGCCACCTGAACTATGTCCTTATGCCGATCGCGCTCATCATGTTGGTGTCGGCCTACATGCCGACGGGGCGGATCAAGAAAGCCCTGAAGCATCCTATGCTGGCAGCAGTGAAGCTGTGGGCGCTGGGCCATCTTCTCGCCAATGGTGATGTGGCCAGCCTCATCCTGTTTGGCAGTTTCCTGGCCTATGGCGTGCTGGCCCGCATCGGCGCAAAGCGGCGCGGCGACCTTGGCCCAGGCCCAGACGCGGCCGTGAACCCGGTTGGCGACATCGCCTCGGTGGTGGTGGGCGTTGGCGTGTCTGCGGCGCTGATCTTGTGGCTGCACCCGATCCTGTTCGGCGTTGGCATCTGGCCACCCGCATAGGCCAGCTTGCCGTGACCGGGGGCGCGCGCTAAGCGACAGCCATGTCTGCCCAAACCCAAACGCGCCGTAAGACCGTCACGGATATCGCCGCGGCGAAGAACGCCACGCCGCTCGTATGCCTGACAGCCTATGATGCACCCACTGCGGCGCTGCTCGACCCCCATTGCGATCTGCTCCTCGTGGGAGACAGCGTCGGCATGGTGGTTCACGGCCTGCCTTCTACGGTGGGCGTGACACTGGAAATGATGATCCTGCATGGCCAGGCCGTGATGCGCGGGGCCAAGCAGGCCTTCGTGGTCGTCGACATGCCGTTTGGGTCCTATGAGACCAATGCCGACCAGGCCTTTCTCAACGCCGCCCGAATCATGACGGAGACAGGCTGTCAGGCGGTGAAGATCGAAAGCGGTGTCTATGCGTCAACGCAAATTCGCCACCTGGTGGAGCGCGGCGTGCCCGTGATGGGCCATGTCGGCTTGCGCCCCCAGGCGATCAATGTGGATGGCGGCTTCCGCGCCAAGGGCCGCACGCAGCAAGGCTGGACCCGGGCATTGGCAGAAGCCGTCGCCGCGGACGAAGCCGGCGCTTTCGCCATCGTGGTGGAAGGCGTTGATCGGGAACTGGCCGAAGAAATCACGAAGACAGTGAGTTGCCCGACCATCGGGATCGGCGCGTCCGCCGCCTGCGACGGGCAAATCCTGGTCACGAATGATCTGCTCGGCCAGTTCGACTGGACACCGAAGTTCGTGCGCACCTATGGCGACATGAAGGGGCTGGTCACCGATGCCGTGTCGGCCTACGCAGACGATGTGAGGGCGCGGTCCTTCCCAGGGCCAAAGGAAACCTACAAACTGGCCAAAAGCTGAAATTGAAGCCCACTCGCGCGTTGCGAGGCCGCGCCAGCGCAGCTATGCCACTGCCTGAAGATTTGGAGAGCCATTTCCCGTGTCGGATATTTTCGAAGAGGTCGAAGAGGAAGTCCGCAAGGACAAGCTCGGCGAGCTGTGGGCCAAGTTTGGCTGGATCGTCTGGCTGGCGGCTGCAGCCATCGTCGGCTACGTGGCGTTCAGCGAATGGCGCTCAAGCCAATTGCAGGCGCAGCGGGCCGAGCAGGCTGCCGCGCTGGAAGCGGCTGTTTCCGCTCTCGAAGCAGGCGAGTTTGAAGAGGCACAAAACAGCTTGCAGGCGATTGTCGAAGAGG
>JBCBGD010000234.1:0-4233 GCA_038527085.1 Pseudomonadota bacterium
CCCTCGTCAGCGCCGAGCCAGTTGAGGCCGAGCCGGTATGTGTCCTGCCATTCGATTTCGCCGCCGATCGAGACGACATCGATCCGGTCATCATATGTCGCCTCCAAGGTGGTCGGCACATCTAACTCAGCCGTGCTGTATGACAGCCCTGACCGCAGCCGAACGCCGCTCTCACGCAGGCGCCGCGAGGCGTTGAGCGCCACTTCAACCGTGTTTTCGAGTTCTGGGCGAAACGGATCGTTCGATTCTGTCGCGTCGCGGTCGAGGCCCCGCACCTCAGATCGCGGCGTGTAGGACACACCCGCCCGCACACCGAGGAGACGCGGCGTGACATAGCTCAGCTTCACCGATGGTCCCGTGATGTCTGGGCGCGTGTTGATCGCGGCGATGCCTGAGACGTCGAGGTCGGGATCCACAAGTGTGCTGCGCGAGAGGGCACTCACATTGCCTTCGTGAAAACGTGCCGCCACGCCCGTGTCACGGCCAAGGCTGAACTCGCCATACCCGGTGTCGAGAAAAAGATAGGCCGTCTCCAGCGAACCGCGCGGCCCCTCATCTATATTCAGGGGCCCAGCAGACAGCCTTGAAAATGCGCCGCCAGGCCCCTGCAGATCCGTTGCGAAGAGATTTCCAGTGCCAGCCGGGCGGGCGGGATGGTCTCGCGCCGCGCGGAACACCGCCCGGCCGCCAAGCGTCCACCCCGACTGGAAGGTGCGCTCAGCGGTGAGGCCAAGGCCCACTTCGTAAAGCGCGTTCTCGCGCTCAGGCGCGATATCCGAAGATCCGCTAGGCGCGACGACCAGCGTGGCCTCGCCGTCGTATTCGACCAGCCATGGGCTGTCGCTGCCTTGCGCGAGGGCCGGGCAGGCTGATCCGAAAAGCACCGCGGCCAAGGCAAATCCACGCATCACGCACACTCCCGATAGGGCAAGGACGTCTTTGGCACCTCGCCACTGGTCCACCCCTCAGGGCCTTGTTATAGAGCGCGTTGTCAACAAGCGGTTTCCCCCAAGGTGTATTGATGCGAATGCGTTCTCTTTTTGCGGGTTTGGCAGGCATTGCCCTGCTGGCAGGGTGTGGGTCTTCCGACGGACGGTCCGACCGCCAGCTGGTGCAAGAGGTGTCAGGCGGCGTGAACCCCTATCTCTGGCGCGCGTCACTGGACACGATGGAAGACCTGCCATTGGCCGGACAGCCCGACCCGATTGGCGGCGTGATCGTCTATGATTGGAAGAGCTTTCCCGACGCGCCGAATGAGCGCCTCAAGGCCACCGTCTTCATCCTCGACACGCGCCTGCGCGCCGATGGCGTGAAGGTGTCTGTGTTCCGCCAGGTGAATGAGAATGGCACCTGGGTAGACGCCGAGGTTGATCCGGCAACGCCCGTTCAACTGGAAAACCGCATTCTTGAGCGTGCGCGGCGTTTGAAAGTGGCGGAAGTCAGCTAAACTCCGCCTTCGAGACAGTTTCAGGAGCAGGCCATGGCCTCCCGTTATGATCCGCAGGCCGCGGAGCCGAAATGGCGCGCCGCGTGGGAAAAGGATGAGGTCTATCGCGCCAAGTCGCCCGATGAGGCGGGCGACGCGCCCAAGGCCTATGTCCTGGAAATGTTTCCCTATCCATCGGGCCGCCTGCACATGGGCCATGTGCGCAACTATGCCATGGGCGACGTCGTGGCGCGCTACAAAAGAGCCAAGGGCTTTAATGTACTCCACCCCATGGGCTGGGACGCGTTTGGCATGCCGGCGGAGAACGCGGCGATGAAAATGGGCGTTCACCCCGGTGAGTGGACCTACAAGAATATCGCCGACATGCGCGCCCAATTCATGAAACTGGGCCTGTCGCTCGACTGGAGCCGGGAATTTGCCACTTGCGACCCGGAATATTACGGCCAGCAGCAGGAAATTTTCCTGAAGCTCTATGAAGCCGGGCTGGTCTATCGCAAGGCATCCAAGGTGAACTGGGACCCTGTGGACCAGACGGTACTGGCCAACGAACAGGTGATCGATGGCAAGGGCTGGCGCTCCGGCGCGACGGTGGAACAGCGCGAGCTGACCCAGTGGTTTTTGAAGATCACTGACTATGCGGAGGACTTGCTCGAGGGCCTCGAGACACTGGAGCGTTGGCCTGACAAAGTCCGGACCATGCAGGCCAACTGGATCGGCCGCTCCGAGGGCCTGCAGATGCGGTTTGAATGGGCGGGCGAGGCACCGTCGGGCCACAATGGCGGCATCGAGATCTTCACCACCCGTCCGGACACGCTGTTCGGCGCAAGCTTCATCGCCCTGTCACCGGACCATCCGCTGACGCTGCAGCTGGCCGAGGGGAACACGGCGCTTCAAGATTTCCGCGCCGAGTGCGCCAAGGTCGGCACATCCGAAGAGGCCATCGAGAAGGCCGAGAAGATCGGCCTCGATACGGGACTGACCGTGAAGCACCCATTCGAGGACCGCGCGCTGCCCGTCTGGGTCGCGAACTTCGTGCTCATGGGCTACGGCACCGGCGCCATCTTCGCCTGCCCAGGCCATGACCAGCGCGACCTCGACTTTGCGCGCAAGTATGACTTGCCGGTCATCCCGGTCGTACTTCCGTCCGACGAAGATCCGCACACGTACGAAATTGGTAAAGAAGCGTTTACCGGTCCCGGACAGATCTTCAATTCAGGCTTCCTGGACGGCAAGTCGATCGAAGACGCCAAGGCCGCTGCGATGGACCGCATCGAGGAGATCGGCCTCGGCGAGCGGACCGTGAACTATCGCCTGCGCGATTGGGGCGTCTCGCGCCAGCGCTATTGGGGCTGCCCGATCCCGTTTGTGCATTGCGATAAATGTGGCGTCGTGCCTCTCCCAACAAGCGAATTGCCCGTACGTTTGCCCGAAGACGTCTCATTCGACATTCCCGGCAATCCGCTCGAACGCAACGAAGCTTGGAAATCGTGCACATGCCCGAAATGCGGCGGTGACGCGACCCGCGAGACCGACACGCTGGACACATTCGTCGACAGCTCCTGGTACTATGCGCGCTTCGCGTCTGAGGCGAATCTTGAGGAGCGAAATTACTGGCTGCCCGTCGACCAGTATATTGGCGGGGTCGAGCATGCGGTGCTGCATTTGCTCTATGCTCGCTTTATCACGCGCGCACTCGGCAAGATTGGCCTGGTTGATGCCTCAATCCGTGAGCCGTTTGCCGGGCAATTCACCCAAGGCATGGTGACCCACGAGACCTACAAGGATTCTGGCGGGAATTGGGTCAGCCCTGCGGAGGTCGAGTTCGGTGGCGACGCCCCTGTGCATGCTGAGACGGGATCGCTTATCACTGTGGGCCCCGTCGAGAAGATGTCGAAATCCAAACGAAACACCGTGGATCCCGACACGATGATCGCCCAATACGGCGCCGATGTCGCGCGCATGTTCACCCTGTCCGACAGCCCGCCTGAACGCGATGTCGAGTGGACCCAGGCCGGTGTGGATGGCGCGGCACGGTTTGCCCAGCGGGTCTGGGCCAATTTCGACGCGCTGCCTGAACCTCCGACGCGCGATCCGGCCACGGGCGAAGGCGACCTGCGACGGACAAGCCACAAGGCGGTTGCCGCGATCGAACAAGCCGTCGACGAGTTCCGTCTGAATTCGGCGGTTGCTACGCTCTATGAGTGGACCAATGCGATCAGGAAGGCGGCCGACAGCGCCCCAGAGGCTGACCGCGTGGAAGCCTGCGATATGTTTGCCCGCTGCCTTCAACTCTTCATGCCGCACCTGGCCGAGGAGTGCTGGGCCCGGCTTGGACATGACACGCTGATCGTCCATGCACCCTGGCCCATGCCCGAGGACGCGCTCCTGAAAGATGATCTGGTCACCTTGCCCGTACAGGTGAACGGCAAGCGCCGGTCCGAAGTACAAGTGCCCGCCGACGCCGCGCCTGCGGATGTCGAAGCGCTCGCCCTGTCCGACGCAGCGGTACTGGCGCACACCGATGGCAAGGCGATCAAGAAAGTGATTGTGGTCCCAGGACGGATCGTCAATATCGTGGTGGCATGATGAAAAACGCGGCTTTCTCCCTGGCCCTGTGCCTGAGCACTCTCGGCCTGTCTGCTTGCGGCTTCCAACCCGTCTATTCACCCGCGCTAAGCTCAGAGGCAGGCCCGATCCAGGTCGGCCAGATTGATGGGCGCGCCGGCCATGAGCTGCGCAAGGCGCTGCTTGCAGAAACCGCAGCGGGTCTGCCGGGCGCGCCGGCT
>JBCBGD010000235.1:0-4217 GCA_038527085.1 Pseudomonadota bacterium
CACGCCGATGATGAGCTATTTCGGCCTGATCCTCGCCTGGGCCGCGCGCTACGACAAGGATCTTGGCGTCGGCACGTTGATCGCGATGATGCTGCCCTATTCGATCTTCTTCATTTTCCTCTGGTCGTGTTTCTTCTTCCTCTGGACGTTCGGACTGGGCCTGCCCGTGGGGCCTGGCTCGCCGACCTATTTCGACGTCGATGCGATCGGCGCGGCGGCTGCCAGCCCATGACCAGGGTCAAGATTTGCGGGCTGAAGGATGGCGACATGGTGCGCCGCGCGGCGGAGAGCGGGGCGCACTGGATCGGCCTGAATTTCGTGCCCGCCAGCCCGCGCTTTGTCTCGCTGGACGCGGCGGCCTCGCTGCTCCTGCACGTGCGCGGCGCCGTGCCCGTGGCGCTTGTGGCGGATTTTTCCGACGACGAGATCGACGCCGTCGCCGCGCTGGATTTCCCCGTGCTGCAGCTGCACGGGGCCGAGACGCCCTCGCGGGTGGCCGAGATCAAGGCGCGCACGGGCCGGGAGGTCTGGAAGGCGGTGGGCGTGTCCACGCGCACAGATCTGGAAGCGCTTCCTGACTATGATGCCGCAGACCGTTTCGTGATCGATGCCAAGCCGCCGAAAGATGCGGCCTATGCCGGCGGGCATGGCGCGGTGTTCGACTGGTCAATCCTCTCCGGCTGGCGCGCGCCCAAACCCTGGTTGCTAGCGGGGGGGCTGACACCTGGGAACGTCGCTGAAGCGATCCGCGAGACCGGCGCGCAGGCGGTGGATGTGTCGTCTGGCGTGGAGAAAGTGCGCGGCTGGAAATCGGCGCAGCTGATTGCGGACTTCCTGGCTGCGGCGAAGGCGGCCTAGACGGGGCCAGAGCGCGGTGCCAATACGAGGCGAGCAGCCCTGAGCGCGATCTATCGCGCAGCGAAGCGGAGCGGGGATCAAATGGTACACAGCCCTGAGCGCGTTCTATCGCGAAGCGCAGCGTAGCGGAGAACAACGTGGACAAGAGAAACACCTGGGACCAGTGGCCGGACGCGAATGGCCGGTTTGGTGAGTTTGGCGGGCGGTATGTGGCCGAGACGCTGATGCCGCTGATCCTCGACCTTGAGGCTGAATACCGCGCGGCGAAGGCCGACCCGGCGTTCAAGGCGCAGATGGACGACCTCTGGGCGCATTATGTTGGCCGGCCGAGCCCGCTGTATTTCGCCGAGCGCCTGACCGAGCATTTCGGCGGTGCCAAGCTTTATCTCAAGCGCGATGAGCTGAACCATACAGGCGCGCACAAGATCAACAATTGCCTCGGCCAGGTGCTGCTCGCCCTGCGCATGGGCAAGACGCGGATCATCGCGGAGACTGGCGCGGGCCAGCATGGCGTGGCCACGGCGACGGTGTGTGCGCGCTTCGGGCTGCCTTGCACCGTCTTCATGGGCGAGACCGATGTGGAGCGCCAGAAGCCGAACGTGTTCCGCATGAAGCTGCTCGGCGCGGAGATCGTGCCGGTCAGCTCGGGCACCGGCACGCTGAAGGACGCGATGAACGAAGCCCTGCGCGACTGGGTGACGAATGTGGAGAGCACGTTCTATGTCATTGGCACAGCGGCGGGCCCGCATCCCTACCCTGAGCTTGTGCGCGACTTCCAGTCCGTGATCGGGCGCGAGGCGCGCGCGCAGATCCTGGAGCGCGAAGGCCGCCTGCCCGACGCCATCATGGCCTGCATTGGCGGCGGCTCGAACGCCATCGGGCTGTTCCATCCCTTCCTGGAAGATGAAGGCGTACGCATGATCGGGGTTGAGGCCGCAGGCCATGGCGTTGAGAGCGGCCAACATGCCGCCAGCCTGAATGGCGGTGAGCCAGGCATCCTGCACGGCAACCGCACCTATCTACTGCAGGATGATGACGGCCAGATCATCGACGCCCATTCCATCTCCGCGGGGCTCGACTATCCCGGCATCGGCCCGGAACATGCCTTCCTGCGCGATACGGGGCGTGCGGAGTACCTCTCCTGCACCGATGACGAGGCGCTGGAGGCGTTCCAGCTTTGCACGAGGCTGGAAGGCATCATCCCCGCGCTGGAGCCTGCCCATGCCTTGGCGCGCGCCGGAGAGGTGCTGAAAGACCTTGGTCCGGACGGCCTGATGATCCTCAACATGTGCGGACGCGGCGACAAGGACGTCTTCAGCGTGGCTGAGGCTTTGGGGACGGAGATCTGACAGACCTCCTCCTCATCCGCGTCAATTGCCCTGACGCTGCCGTGGCGGATGCCATCTCTGGCGCACTGATTGTGGCAAAGCTAGCGCCATGTACGAACCTGCAAGGGCCGCTGACGTCGACTTACACCTGGGAGGGTAAGGTCGAGCGCGAGGAGGAGTGGGTTCTGTGGATCAAGGCACGGGCCGAGGCGTTTGACGCCATCGAAGCGCTCGTCAGACAGCATCATTCCCATGAGGTGCCTGCGATCCTGGCCCTGCCCGTGGCGCGCATGAACGACGACTATGCGCGCTGGGTGGTGGACAATGCAGTCGATTGAACGATAAGCGCTGCCCATGCCTACCTCCCGCATCACTGCCCGTTTCGCAAAGACCAAAGCCGAAGGCCGCGCCGCTCTGGTGGCGTATCTCATGGCGGGTGATCCCGACCTTGAGGCCAGCTTTGCCGCCATGCAGGCGCTGCGCGACAATGGCGCCGACATCATCGAGCTTGGCGCGCCGTTCACCGACCCGATGGCCGATGGCCCGTCGATCCAGCGCGCAGGCCTGCGCAGCCTGAAGGCGGGCACGAAGCTGAAAGATGTGCTGGCGCTCGCGAAACGGTTCCGCGAGACCGACACGGACACCCCGCTCATCCTGATGGGCTATGCCAACCCCATCCACCACATGGGCTTTGCCGCGTTTGCCGAAGCCGCCGCGGACGCGGGCATTGATGGTGTGATCACTGTGGACCTGCCGCCGGAAGAGGACGCGCCCCTGCGCACCGAACTGGCCGCGCGAAACATCTCCGTCATCCGCCTGGCGACGCCGACCATGACCGAAGACCGCCTCACCGCCATTTCCGATGGCGCGTCGGGCTTTGTCTACTTCGTCGCGGTGACAGGTGTGACGGGCGCGGGCTCGGCCAAACCCGCAGACATCGCGGGAAAAGTCGACCGCGTCCGCCAGGCGACCGGCCTGCCCATCTGCGTCGGATTTGGGGTTCGCACT
This sequence comes from Pseudomonadota bacterium, assembly GCA_038527085.1. GTDB lineage: Bacteria > Pseudomonadota > Alphaproteobacteria > Caulobacterales > Hyphomonadaceae > UBA5336. Next base: position 3,195 of record JBCBGD010000235.1, read on the forward strand.
GGCGCACAGGCCGCAGAAATGGCAGACATAGCCGATGGGGTGGTCGTGGGCTCTGCATTCGTGGACCACGCCGCCAAGGCCCTGGAGACAGGGCGCTTTTCCGATGCGCCAAAGGGGATAGGCGCACTGGCCAAGACACTGAGCGAGGCGATCGCGGGGGCCGCCTCTAAAGCAAATGCCTAGCGCAGGACGCGTCGTATGAACTGGCTCACGAATTTCAGCCCACCCGGCCTCAAGACCTGGCTCGGAAAGAAGGACACGCCGGAAAATCTGTGGGTGAAGTGCCCGACCAGCGGCGAGCTGGTCTATCGCAGCGACCTGGAAGAGAGCTGGTACGTTACGCCTGCGGGCGCGCATCTGCGCATTTCGCCCCGGCGCCGTTTCCGCCTGTTCTTCGACGATGAGCAGTGGGAGCCCATCGCCCTGCCGGAGGTGCCCGCTGATCCCCTGAAATTCCGCGATGACAAGGCCTACCCGGCGCGCATCAAGGCGGCCAAGGCCAAGATCGCCGCGCGCGAGAAAGACGAAACCGTCGATGGCGGCGCACCGATCGCGCAGGATGACTGTATGGCGGCGGCCTTCGGCAAGATCGATGGCATTCCCGCCGTGGTGCTGGTGCAAGACTTCGCCTTCATGGGCGGCTCGCTGGGCATGGCAGCGGGCGAGGCGTTCATCACAGCCGCGCAGCTCGCCGTGGCGCGCAAGGCCGCGCTGATCGTGTGCACGGCGTCTGGCGGCGCGCGCATGCAGGAAGGCACGCTGAGCCTCATGCAGATGCCGCGCACCACGCTGGCCATCGACGAGGTGCAGGAGGCAGGCCTTCCTTACGTGGTGATATTGACGGATCCCACATCCGGCGGGGTGTCGGCCTCCTATGCGATGCTGGGCGACGTGCACATTGCCGAGCCCGGCGCGATGATTGCCTTCTCCGGTCCTCGCGTGATCGAGCAGACGATCCGCGAGAAATTGCCCGATGGCTTCCAGCGCTCTGAATTCCTGCTCGAGAAGGGCCAGGTGGACGTG
>JBCBGD010000236.1:0-4189 GCA_038527085.1 Pseudomonadota bacterium
GGTTCGTGTACGCGCGCCACAGCTGCGCGGATGCGTGCGCGTTGCGGCGAGACCTGGGGCGGGCCAAGGCCCATCAACGATGTTTCAACCGGACAAGTCATGGCGGGCTGCGGCTCGCGCGCCTTCGCTTTACATCCTTGTCCGCAGACCCCTGCGCAGGCAGGGGTCCATGGACAGATCTATCAACCGGTGCTCCCGGTGGCGAAAGCGACCCATGGATACCTGCCTTCGCAGGTATCGGCGGCTCAAGTGCGTTTGGCCAGACGGGCGCACCGCGGTTCAGCACGGTGAGCGCGAGGCGCTCGGCCTCGAAATAGGCGCTCGTGGCGAGGTCTAGCGTGCCGCCGCGGGCGAGCGCTGGCGCTGTGCCGAGGCGCAGGACGGCTTTGCCCTGATGCATCCTTTTGGCCAGGCGCAGGGCATGGGGCTCGGGGTTTGCGAGCACGGCGGCAAGCGCCGCGAAGCGCCTGGCCAGGCGCGCGGCATCCATGACAGGCGCGGGGTCCGGCCGGGCTGGGCTGGTTGGGCAGGATATGGCGTCCGGCGCGGTTTCTGCCGCTGACAGGGCAAGGCGCCTGAGGATGTCGGCGCGGCCCATCTGGCGCTCGCTGGCGGGGAAAAGCGGGGTCTTGTTCCTGTTTCCTGGGCGATCGGCCTGCGCTCCGGCGGCCCCCGCATTGGCAGGAGTCCATGGGCCGCCGTTTCGATGGGGGTCCGCGCGGCGATCACCGGCACGTGGAGGTCTGGGTATGCTGGCCGTTGCGTCTCCGGTGATGTCTGCCGCCTCCAGCTGGCCCGCCAGCGCCACCAACAGGCGGCGCACGATCATCTCAAGGTAATGCACCTCGCGGCAGGCGGCCCGCCACACCCCGCGCAGGAGGTGGCTGCCGAGCACGCCCGACGGCGCGGCCAGCGCCAGCGCCCCCTCCAGGCGCCGGGCAGCAAACTCAAGGCTCCAGGCCAGACTGTCGGTATCGCGCGAGGTCATGGGGGCAGTGTAGGAGGCCCGTTGGGGCGGTCGGATTGGGGCGATGGCAGGGTTCGATCGCCTACTCGCCAGCGCCGCTTGCCACCTCACTGTCTTCATAGTCAGACGCGAGGAATCCATAGGCCGTGTTCATCACGGCAGGGTAGACACCGCTACGGAAGTGGTCGCGGTAGCGCTTTACCGCAGCATTGATTTCATCGCGCCCATAAAGACGTCCATCCACCATGACATGGGCCCAATCCTGGACCTTTGCGATGTCGCCGCGCGGATCGTCCTCGAAGATCAACAGGTCGGCAAACGCCCCGACCTTGACGCGACCAATCCGGCCCTCATCGATGTGTTGTCCATTGGTCGCTGTCGCCGCGGCCAGTGCCAACTCAGCAGATCCCAGCGCCTGTGTGAGCAGGGCCAGCTGTTGGTGGATCGACTCGCCCGGGATGACGTAAGGCATAATCACATCGCTGCCGACCAGCACGTCAATCTCGGCTGCGTGGGCTTCGCGGATAAAGCGCAACGCCACCGGCATCGCCTCGATTTCGGTCTCGATTTCCGCATCGGTCTCTGGATGGGATACAATCGAGGGCCAGGCGGTCTCCCAGAACGCCGGAACATCAGAAAGGCCCGGCGATGGTGGGAACCGTGCCGGATCAGACACCGTCAAACGCGACCGGGCGTTGGCGTTGGTGGGCAGGAAAGACAGCGAATTGTCCCTCATTGTCGCCAGCACGTCGGCTGTCTCCTTGGGCGACATGTCGATCAGGTCGCGGCTTCTATACGCCCAACCGGCCGGGGCGGGTTGTTCCAGATAAGGGATGCCAGTGTAGTGCTGGATTTCGAAGTCTGTTATGTTGACCAGCGAGAGCGCACGCGGTGTGTGGCCTGTGAGAGGTAGCCCGAGCCTTTCAGCCTCTGCGGCTACTCCGTAGAAAGCGTCACGGGAGAGGTTTCCATAGACCTTGATGCAGCTTGCGCCATCGGATGCCTGGCGCTGCACCGCCACGCGCGCGTCCTCGGCATCTGAGACCGCCACCGCGCCGGGAACGCTGACAGGGTGGCCATCCAGAATGCGTCCGCAGCGATACAGGCGGGGCCCGATGAGATCGCCACCAGACAGGCGCTGCTGAAAGCCAGGGAGGCTATCGTCAAATTGGCCCATGTCGCGCACCGACGTTACGCCATGGCTTAGGAACAACAGGGCGAACAACTCCTGATTTCCCACGGCCAGGCGTGGGGGCGTGTGGATGTGAGCGTCGATCAGGCCCGGCATGACGTAGCAATGTGCGCACATCGGGTCGGGGTCGCTGTCGCGCGTGGATCGAATGTCGGTGATGATGCCGTCTGAAATGACCACGGTCTGGTTGAGCAGGGGTGCTTCGCCCGGATTCCAGATCGTCACGTTGGAGATCAATTGGTCTGACTTCGCTGCGGCGGTCAGTCTCGGAGGCTGGATGGAGACCCACAGCATCCGGCCGGCGACCAACAGGACGGTCAGGATCGCGAGAGACCAGACGCCGAGGCGCTTTGCCCTGTTACTTACACCCATCAGCTCCGCCCGATCTGGCTACCTTCGTCAGCTATCGGAAGATGGATCGCAGAAGTAAATTCAAATCCTGTTGACCTGCCCTATCGCTTTTGCGTCAGGGCCTTAGCACCATCTTCATGGCGCCGTCTTCGCGGGCGTTGAATTTCCGGTAGGCTTCGGCGCCGTCGGCGAGGTCCATGTGGTGGGAGATCATGGCTTCGGGCTTCAGCTTGCCCGCCTGCACGAGCGGGATGAGTTCAGGCCACATGGCGGGCACCGAGCATAGCCCCGTGCGGAAGGTGAGCGTCTTCATGAAGGCGAGCGCCATGGGAAAGCGGAAGTCCATCGACTGGTTCACGCCGATACAGGAGACCGTCGCGGTGGGCCGCGCGAGCGAGATGGCGAGTTGGATCGCCGCGTCCGCGCCGACGCACTCGATGACGCGGTCGACCATGCGCCCGCCCGTGGCCTCTGCGATTTCGGCCTGGGCGTCTGCCGCGTCGAATGCGATGGCGCCGAGATCTTCCGCCATGGCGCGGCGCTCAGCCACCAGATCGACCGCCAACACCTTCGCCGCGCCGAACAGGAACGCGCCCTCCACCGCCATCAGTCCGATGGGTCCGCATCCGACCACGGCGACGGTGTCGCCGGGCTGGATCTCGGCCTGCTTCAGCCCAAACCAAGCGGTGGGCAGATTGTCGGTGAGCATCAGGGCCTGGTCTTCGGTGAGGCCTTCCGGAATCTTGGCGAGGCCAAAATCGGCCACGGGCACCATGGCATAGTCGGCCTGAACGCCCTGTAGGCGCGGGTTGAGGCCGTAGCAGCGCGCCAGCCCCGTCTCGCAGCCTGAGATGTTTCCGGCAAAGCAGGACGCGCAGGCCCCACAGCCGACCGCGGCGGAGATCATCACCTCGTCGCCGGCCTTGAAGCGCGTGACGGCTGAGCCGGTCTCGACCACCTCGCCCACCGCTTCGTGGCCGACACAGAAACCCGGCTCATCTGAAAAGCCGTGGCCCTGGTAGATGTGCAGGTCTGACCCGCAGATGCCGCAGGCCGAAACCTTCACAACGGCCGAGCGGGTGTCCTCAGGCGCGGGGTCGGGCGCGTCGGCGTATTCGATGTCATAGGCGTCGCGGTAAATCAGGCCCTTCATCAGGCGCCTCCCTCGTTTTCAGAGAGGGTGGGCCAGTGTGGGCGATGGCGCAAGCACGGCGTGGAACTGGGGCGCGGGCCAGGCGTTAACGAGAGGTATTTCGAGCCCCTGAAGGAGCCCCCATGACCCCACGTTCTGCCACCGCCCTTGCTGCCCTGATGGCAGCGGGCCTTGCCGCCTGTGAAACCGCGCCCGTCTATGAGACGACCACGGATCTCGCCATCGCCCAGTCCGAAGCTGAGCGCGCGCCTGAGTTCGAGACGGTGAACTCCAGCGCAGGCACGCTGCGCGTGGAAGAGCTGGCAACGCTGGAGTATCCCTGGGGCATGGAGATGCTGCCCTCCGGAGCGATGCTGATCACGGAAAAGCCCGGCCGGCTGCGCATTTTCGAGAACGGCATCCTGTCAGAGCCCGTCGCGAACCTTCCCGAGATCGCCTACAAGAACCAGGGCGGCCTGCTGGACGTGGCGGTCGATCCTGACTTTGCCAACAATTCCACGATCTACCTGTTCTATGTGCGCGAAGC
>JBCBGD010000237.1:0-4174 GCA_038527085.1 Pseudomonadota bacterium
GGTGGGCGTAGGCGAGGCGACCATCCCCCAGATCCGGCGCCTCAACGGCATTCTTGGCCTGGACGAAGATGAGTTCGTCCGCGAGACAAACGGCACCTTCAAGCTCGGCATCGAGTTCAACAATTGGGGCCGGCTCGGCGAGTCCTATCTCCACACCTTCGGAGATGCAGGCATCAACCTCGCCAATCTCCACTTTCATCATTACTGGTTGCGCGCGCGGGCAGAGGGCTCGGGGGCTGGCCTTTGGGATTATTCGCTCCACCACAAGGTCGCCTATGCGGGCAAATTCGGGCGTATGGACCGGGTCGGTAACACCTCCATGACCGGGCTGGCCTATGCCTTCCACTTCGATGCCGGCGCCTATGCGCGGTTCCTACGCAAGAAGGCCGAAGCCAACGGCGTGACACGCCGCGAAGGCAAGATCAGCGACGTCACGCTGGAGGGCGAGACGGGCAACATCGCCTCGGTGACGTTGGAAAGTGGCGAGGCCATTACAGGCGATCTCTTCATCGACTGCTCGGGCTTCCGCGGCCTGCTGATCGGGCAGGCGCTGGGCGTGGAGTATCTCGACTGGTCGCAATGGCTGCCGTGTAACCGCGCCGTGGCCGTCGGCTGCGAGCGCGTCGCCCCGCCGATCCCTTACACAAAGGCGACTGCCCATGATGCGGGCTGGCAATGGCGCATCCCCCTGCAACACCGCACGGGCAATGGGCATGTCTTCTGCGACAGCTTCACGAGCGAGGAGAAGGCGGTGGAGACGCTGCTCGCCAACCTCGACGGCGCGCCGCTGGCCGATCCCAAGCCGCTGCGCTTCACAACCGGGCGGCGGGCAGCTTTCTGGCACAAGAACTGTGTGTCGCTGGGGCTGGCGAGCGGGTTTCTCGAACCGCTTGAGTCCACGTCCATCCATCTCATCCAGTCGAACGTCTCGCGGCTGTTGGAGCTGTTCCCGAGCAAGGCGATGGAGCCGAGCCTGATCGGCGAATACAACCGTCTGATCGGCCATGAGTATGAGCTGATCCGGGACTTCCTGATCCTGCACTATCACCAGACCCAGCGCGATGATTCCGAATTCTGGCGCTATTGCGCCAACATGGATGTGCCCGAAAGCCTGAAGGACAAGATTGAGCTGTTCTCGGCCTCGGCCGCGCTCTACCGCGATCCCGACGACCTGTTTCGCGAATCCAGCTGGGTGCAGGTCATGGTCGGCCAGGGTGTCGAGCCTGAGGGCTATCACCCCATGGCCAACCGCGTGAGTTCAGCGCAACTCTCCGAATTCCTCGGCAACGTCCAAACGATCATCGCGCGCGCTGAAGGCTCGCTGCCAACCCACGACCAGTTCATCAACACCTATTGCCGCGCCGCGCAGTAATTTCCGATGAAAGCCTCATGTCCGGGCATGGCGGCAACCGCCTCAGCCATGGCGCTGCGGATCTGTCCCATACGCTCAGCCACGGGCACCGCGCCTGAGCGAAACTCTGCCAGGCTTGGCGCCCGTTCAGGCACGATGTTCTGGCCGAGATAGACCGCGATCCAGCTTGGATTGGTGAAAAGCTCCCGTTCGTCCGACACAATCAGGCCATAGCGCCGAAAGTGCTCGATCTTGTAGGCCAGCCGGTCCGGGATGTCCATGTTCGCGCAATAGCGCCAAAGCTCTGCGTCTCGCCGCTCCGTGGCGATGTAGTGCAGGATCAGGAAGTCCCGGATCCGCTCATACTCCGCATTGGTCAGGGCGTTGTATTCTTCTTCAAGCAAGGGCGAGACGTCTTTGTCGGGGAACATGGCCACGAGGCGCATGATGCCATACTGAATGAGGTGCAGGCTGGTGGATTCGAGCGGTTCCATGAATCCCGCCGACAGACCAATCGCCACGCAGTTCCCGTTCCAGAATTTCTTTCGCTTGCCCGTGGTGAAGTTGATCACCCGCGGCTCTGCGATCGGCTCACCGTCCAGCGAGCCGAGAAGCGTGTCCGTGGCGTCCTCAATCGAGATGAAGTCGCTGCAATGGACATATCCGTTGCCCGTGCGGTGTTGCAGGGGGATGCGCCATTGCCAGCCCGCTTCCTTCGCTGTCGCCTGGGTGTAGGGCATGGCCGGTCCGGTCTTCTCGCACGGCGCTGCCACGGCGCGGTTGCAAGGGAGCCACTTTGACCAGTCCTCATAGCCGGTCTTCAGCGTCTTCTCGATCAGAAGGCCGAAGAAGCCAGAGCAATCGATAAAGAAATCACCCTCGATCGTGCGCCCGTCGTCCATCGTCACGCTCTGGATGAAGCCGCGCTCACCGCCGACGGAGACATCGACCACGCGTCCCTCGATCCGCGTGACGCCGCGCGCCTCGCTGTAGCCGCGCAGGAACTTGGCATATTGGACCGCATCGAAATGGTAAGCGTAGTCGAAGGTGGACTGCACCATCCGCTTGTCGCGGGCAGGGTGCTGGAACTTGCCAGCACGCGCTGCCGCCCAGGCCATGGAATACTCATCGATGGGCGTGTCATCGCCCGCCAGGTGCTCGCGCATCCAGTAATGGTAGAACGGCACCTGGTCGAACTCGGCGCCGTATTGACCGAAGGGGTGAAAGTAGCTGTGGCCCTTGCGCGTCCAGTCGATGAACTCAATGCCCAGCTTGAAGCTGCCATTGGTCTCGCGCACGAAGGTGGCCTCATCGATGCCAAGACGCTCGTTGAAATAGCGGATGGGCGGGATCGTCGCTTCGCCCACGCCCACCGTCCCGATCGCCTCGCTCTCGATCAGCGTCACCTTGCACCGCGGGCCCAGCGTGTTCGACAGCATGGCTGCCGTCATCCACCCCGCTGAGCCACCGCCAACGATGACAACATGTTCGATCAGGCCTGGATTGGCCTCGCCCATGGCGCTCTCCCAAAAATTTGTATTGCAGATCAGAGACCAAAACTCATCGCGAGAGGCAAGGGACACTGGTACCTGTACGTCGTCGCTGCGGGAACGTGCCGCAACTCTTCCGCAAAATTTGCAGAGAATGCGCAAGCCCGCAGCTATGCGCTGCCTGCATATCAGTAGTGATTGCGATTTTGCTTGGCAAACGGGTGCAAATCCCCTTCAAGTGCAACTGGAGGAGCACGTCTGCTCGAACCGCGGGTCGGCACAAAGTGGCGCGCGCGGAACGGGCCTTTTGAGCGAGACCCTGCATGGCGCAATTCATCCCCGTCGATCCGTTTGAAATCGTCATCTTCGGCGGCACCGGAGACCTGTCCCAGCGAAAGCTGCTGCCGGCATTGTTTCACCGCTGGCTGGATGGGCAGATCCCTGACACCAGCCGCATCATCGGTTCGGCCCGCACACAGATGTCGCGCAAGGACTACATGGCGTTCGCGCGCGAGGCCTGCGAGGCCAATACGGGTGAGGGATGGGACGCGGAAAAGTGGGACGCCTTCGCCGCGCTACTCGACTATCAGCAACTCGATGCAACAGATCCCGAAGCGGACTGGAAAGGCCTGAAGCGCAAACTGTCGGCCAAGGGCGCGGTGCGTGTGTTTTACCTCGCCACAGCGCCGCGGCTGTATGTCGACATCTGCGCGGCGGCAGACAAGGCGGGGCTGGTGACGCCCGACACGCGCGTCGTCCTGGAAAAACCCATCGGAACAGACCTCGCCTCGGCAAAGGAAATCAATGCGGGCGTCTGCGCGCATTTTGACGAAGGCCAGATTTACAGGATCGACCACTATCTCGGAAAAGAGACCGTGCAGAACCTGATGGTGCTGCGCTTCGCCAACCGCCTTCTCGAGCCGGTCTGGAACCGCGGATCGATCGACCACGTCCAGATCACCGTCGCCGAAAACCTCTCTGTGGAAGGGCGGGCGGGCTATTACGACAAGTCCGGCGCGCTGCGGGACATGGTGCAGAATCACATGCTCCAGCTCTTGTGCCTCATCGCCATGGAGCCGCCGGGATCGATGGACGGCGATGATATCCGCACCGAAAAGATCAAGGTGCTGAAGGCCTTGAAACCGATCCTGTCCGCAGACGCGGCCAAGGCCACGGTGCGCGGCCAGTACGCGGCGGGCGTCGTCGATGGCAAGGCTGCCAAGGGCTATCTCGACGAGCTTGGCGATGACGGCCCGAGCGACACCGAGACGTTCGTTGCGATCAAGGCCGAAATTGCAAACTGGCGCTGGGCCGGTGTGCCGTTTTACCTGCG
>JBCBGD010000238.1:0-4171 GCA_038527085.1 Pseudomonadota bacterium
CAGCTTCGGCGCGGGCGACAGCGAGGCGCTGGCCCGGTTCGATCTTCCCGGCGGCGCGCTCGGCCGCGTGGCGCGCTTTGCCGTGGCCGGGGCCCAGGGCGCAGGCACCACATGGCTGTGGGACAATGCAGAGCGCACACGCCGCGTTGGCCTTGTCTCAGCCAGAGAGTCCGCCCAGCCGCTCCTGTCAGACGTGCACTATGTCCGCCGGGCGCTGGAGCCCTTCGCCACGCTGATCGAAGGCGAGTTGTCAGACATCATCCTGCAGCGGCCTGACGCGATCATCCTCACCGATGTCGGCACCATCCCTGCCCCGGACCTTGAGCCGCTGACCGACTGGATCGAAAGCGGCGGCGCGCTGATCCGCTTTGCCGGTCCGCGCCTTGCGGCCCAGGACGACACGCTGCTGCCTGTGCCCTTGCGCCGGGCCTCACGCTCGCTCGGCGGCGCGCTCGCCTGGGACGAGCCGCAATCGCTCGAGCCGTTCTCCGATGCTTCTCCTTTTGTCGGCCTCGCCGTGCCAGTGGAAAATCGCGTCCGCCAGCAGGTGCTCGCCCAGCCCGCCGCAGACCTCCAGGCGCGCACCTGGGCCCGCCTCGCCGATGGCTCGCCCGTCGTCACCGCTGCCCCGCGCGGGGCTGGCACGCTGATCCTGTTCCACGTTACCGCCGGGCCTGACTGGTCGGACCTGCCCTATTCCGCCGCCTTCGCGCAGATGCTGCGCCGCGCCATCGCTGCGGGCCGGGGCGAGCTGACAGCTGACGGCGACGGCACCTTCCTGCCGCAACTCGTGCTCGATGGCTTTGGCCGCCTGCAATCGCCAGACAGCACGGTCGCCCCGCTGATGGCAGCAGACTTCGCCACGGTGCAGCCCGAACCCGCCCACCCGCCAGGGCTCTATCGCGGGCCCTCGGGCACGCGCGCGATCAATGCCGCCGCAGGCACACGCTACGCCCCGATCACCGCGTGGCCAGGCGGCACGCGCCTTCTGGGTGACGCCGAAGCCCGCCGCCTCGACCTCACGGGCATGCTCATCGCCATCGCGCTCGGCCTCATCGCGCTGGACCTGCTCGTCGCGCTGATGCTGTCGGGCCGGCTGATGCGCAGGCGCACCGTCGCTGCGGCCTTGCCACTGCTGGTCTGCGCCGCGTTGCTCGTGCCGCAAACCGCTGACGCACAGCTGCGCGCGGCCATCGGCGAGGAAGGCCTGAGCAAATCCGAAGCCGCCGCGATCAATATGCGCTTTGGCTACATTTCAACGGGCGACGATGTGCTCGACCGGCGCGTCGAGGCGGGCCTGCTCGGCCTGTCGGACATGCTCTACAGGCGCACTTCGGTCGAACCTGTACGCCCGCACCCACTCAATCCAGAAACCGACGCGCTCGAGCTTTACCCCCTCATCTATTTCGCCGTGCCCGCCGACGCAGCGCCCTTGAGCGACGCGTCGGTCGCCGCCCTCAACCGCTACATGCGCGGCGGCGGCGCGCTGATCATCGACACCATGCGAGGCGGCTCCGGCGACGGCGGCCTGGACGGCCTCGCTACGCTCCTGTCTGGCCTCGATGCCCCGCCTATGGCGCCGGTGCCCCAGGGCCACGTGATCACGCGCAGCTTCTACCTCATCAACACCTTCCCCGGCCGGTATGAGCGCCGCCGCCTCTGGGTCGAGACCACCGGTGAGGATGGCTCCGTCATCGGCGATGGCGTCTCGCGGCTCTTCATTGGCGATGCAGATTGGGTCGGCGCCTGGGCGATTGATGAGCGCCGCCGCCCGATGTACAGCGTCGATGGCGGCAACCAGCAGCGCGAAATGGCGTTCCGCTTCGGCATCAACCTCGCCATGTACGTGCTGACGGGCAACTACAAGGCCGACCAGGTTCACATCCCTGCCCTGCTGGAGCGCCTCGGCGAGAACGAGCCCCGCGACGCCATACCCGAAATCGACATCGACGACCTGCCCGCCTTCCAGGATGGGGGCCCGCGCTGATGGACACCGCCCTGAATGTCACGCGGCTGGGCTTTGACCCGTTCCTTGGCTGGACCGCCTTCTATGCCGTGGCGGCCACGCTCGCCCTTGTGTGGCTGGTCTATGTTTTCTCGCGCGGACAGGCCCCGCTCTCGCGCCTGCTGGCCATCCTGCTCGGCCTCGCCGCGCTCTCAAACCCATCCATCATCGAGGAAGAGCGCGACCCGCTGCCCTCGGTCGCCGCGGTGATCCTCGACCGCTCGGAAAGCATGGCGTTCGGCAACCGCACCGACGCCGCCGGCGCCGCCTATGACGCCGTCACGGCAGAGTTGCGCGCCGATGAGAGCCTTGAGCTGCGCGTGCTCGAAACCGACCCCAAATCGGACGGCACAAACCTTTACGGCGACCTGCAGGGCCTGATGGCGGACGTCTCGCGCGACAGGATTGCCGGCGCCATCTTCATCACCGACGGCCAGGTCCACGACCTGCCAGAGCCCCTGCGCGAAGCGACGGACTTCGGCCCGGTCCACGCCCTGATCGCGGGCGATGCCGACCGCGGCGACCGGCGCATCGAGATCGTCGAAGGCCCGAGCTTCGGGATCGTCGGTGAGAACGCAGAGTTCATCATCCGCGCCGAGGACCCCTCAGGCGGCAGCGTGCCCGTCGACGTATCGGTCAATGGCGGCGACACGCGTACCGTCTTCCTGCAGGCCGGACAGGATACGCCGCTCACGCTGGAGATCGAACGGCGCGGCGAAAATGTCATCGTACTTGAGACCCCGCCGGGCCGCGAAGAGCTCACCCTCGCCAACAACCGCACCGCGGCCAAACTGTCGGGCGTGCGCGACCGCCTGCGCGTCCTGCTGATCACGGGTCGGCCGAATGCGGCGGGCCGGGTCTGGCGCGATCTTTTGAAGTCCGACCCGCAGGTGGACCTAGTCCATTTCACCATTCTGCGCCCACCCCTGAAACAGGCCGATCCGACCCCGATTGAGGAGCTTGCCCTCATCACCTTCCCCACAGAGGAGCTGTTCGAAGAAAAGCTTGGCGAGTTCAACCTGATCATCTTCGACCAGTATGAGCGCCGCGGCGTGGTCACCCAATCCTACCTCGCCAACATGGCGCGGTATGTTGAGGATGGCGGCGCGCTGATCATTGTTGCGGGCGAGCCGTTTGCGCGAGGTGGCAGCCTGGCGCGTACGCCGCTTGCGGCCGTCCTGCCTGCTGTCCCCACGGGCGAAATCATCACCGAACGCTTCGTTCCGGCCCTGACCGATGAAGGCACGCGCCACACTGTCACCGCGCCATTGGCCGGGCGCGACTGGGGCGGCTGGATGCGCAGCATCGGGGCACGCGCCGAAGTTGGCGACGTGTTGATGACGGCAGGCGACGGTGCGCCGCTCCTGGTTCTGGACCGGGTCGGCGATGGGCGCGTCGGCTTGCTCTTGTCCGACCAGATCTGGCTCTGGGCGCGCGGCCACGAGGGCGGCGGGCCCTTCTCTGAACTCATCCGGCGTATGGTCCACTGGATGATGAAGGAGCCTGAATTGGAAGAGCGCCAGCTCTCCCTCATCGCCAGCGGCGACACCGCCACCGTGCGCCTGCGCACCCTGTCGGACGGCGCGCCGGAACTCACAATGGAAACCCCTGAAGGCGACCTGGTCGCGCTGAACTGGACCGCGCAGGGACCCGGCGTGTTCGAAGCCGAAGCGCCGATTTCCCAGCTTGGCCTTTACAGGGCCGAGGCTGGCGGGCTCGAAGCTGTGGCCCTGAATGGGCCGGCCAATCCGAAGGAATATGCCGACCTGCAATCGACGACAGAGGTGCTGCGCCCGCTCGCCAATGCAACGCGTGCGGGCGTCATTCGCATCGGCACAAATGGGGAGAATGTGCCCGATATCCGCCGCGTCGGTCGCTCTGGCAGCGCGAGTGGGAGCGGCTGGATCGGCCTTCGCGAGCGCGACGCCTATGTGGTGCGCAGCTCCACCTCGCGGCCTTTGTTGCCAGGCATCGCCGCGGCCCTGGCCCTGATGCTCTTCCTGCTGGTCGCGTGGCGCCGCGAGGGGCGCTAGGGACAAGCCTCAATAGATTTTGGCATCAATTTATCCGACGGGGCTGGCGGCCATGCCAAGCTTCCGGCCATGACCCGCCCCCACCTCCTTCGCTGGCGCGAAATCGTGCACCCGCTTTTCTGGCCTGTGTTCT
>JBCBGD010000239.1:0-4141 GCA_038527085.1 Pseudomonadota bacterium
AGCTTGTCGAAGCTGATCACGCCGTCGGGCTTTGGATAGTCGATGGGCTTGTGCTTGGCGGCGGGCTGCAGGCTCTCTGCGTCAGACTTCTTGTGGCCGAGCGTCGGCAGATAGCCGAAGCCGAACCAGGAGCGCAGGAACATGTCAGGCGTGCCGAGCACAGCGCCCACCAGCGTGCCGAAGCGCGACATGAGCGGCTTCATATTGCGCACCTTCGACAGATCTTCGAAGATCCAGCTGGACTTATAGGCCTCGTCCATCGCGTCGAGCGCGTCATTGGCGCGGCCCGCATTGATGGCGTCCATGGCCACTTCCGCGGCCAGCATGCCGGACTTCATGGCGTTGTGGGTGCCTTTGATCCGCGGCAGGTTCACAAAGCCCGCAGAGCAGCCAATCAGCGCACCACCTGGGAAGCCAAGCTTCGGCACGGACTGGATGCCGCCCGACGTGATCGCCCGCGCGCCATAGGCTACGCGCTTGCCGCCTTCTATGTGCTGCAGAATCTCGTGGTGGTGTTTGTAGCGCTGGAATTCCTCGTAGGGCGCGATGTAGGGGTTCTTGTAGTTCAGGTGCACCACATAGCCGACGGAGACAAAGGCCTCGCCATTTTCGCGGAACTTGTAGAGGAAGCCGCCGCCTGAGCTGTGGGCGGTGTCGGCCGGCCAGCCAAAGGTGTGCTGGGCCAGGCCCTCCTCGAAATTGTCTTCCGGCACTGACCAGACCTCTTTCAGGCCGATGCCGTACTTCTGCGGGTCGCAATCGGCTTCAAGGTCGTACTTTGCTTTGACTTGCTTGGTGAGCGAGCCGCGGGCGCCTTCGGCAAACAGGGTGTACTTGCCGAGGATCTCCATGCCCGGCTCATAGTCAGGCTTGTGGGTGCCGTCCTGGGCGATGCCATTTACGCCGGCCACAACGCCGCGGACCTCTCCATTCTCGCCATAGACCACGTCCGAGGCAGCAAAGCCCGGATAGATCTCCACGCCCATTTCTTCAGCGATGGTGCCGAGCCAGCGGCAGGTATTGGCGAGCGAGCCAGTGTAGCAGCCATGGTTGTGCATCAGGCCCGGGAACATGAAGTTCGGGAAGGTGAAAGAGCCTGCCGGGCCGAGGATCTTGTATTTGTCCTTGGTCACTTCGGTTTTCAGCGGGCGGTCGTCGCGGGTGCGCCAGTCGGGCAGCAACTCGTCCATGGCTTTCGGGTCGAGCACGACGCCAGAGAGAATGTGCGCGCCGATCTCGCCGCCCTTTTCGAGCACCACGCAGGTGCGCTCTTCGCCTGCATCCTGGGCAAGTTGCATGAAGCGGATCGCAGCACAAAGCCCTGCAGGCCCGCCGCCAACAATCACCAGGTCATATTCCATCGACTCGCGCTGGATCTCTTCTGACATTATCTCTCTCCCGCTGCTGGCGCTGCTCACCGCGCCTGCCATATAACCATTTGTATTGGTGATTTATTGATATCGACCCGGAAGACCACTGCGGCCCAATGACCGAAATGACAAGCGAAACAGCCCTCAAGGCGCTCACCGAGTGGTGGGATGACATGGGCGTTCCGGCAGATGCGCAGGTCCTGAAAGCGTATGCGAAGGCCGGTCAGACGGCCGCAGCGCCCACTGCGAGAGACGACAAAAAGGACGCGGCCAAGCCGACACCCGCGCGCCGCAAGTCCGCGAAAAGCGTGGAGGCGTGGGTTGAGGATGCCCGGGCGATCGCGGCGGGCTGCGCGAATGTAGAGAGTCTCGCTCAGGCGATCGCAGCATTTGACGGTTGCCCCCTGAAGGAGGGCTGCCGGAACACCGTCGTCTTCGATGGGCAGATTGGCGCGCGCATCATGGTCATTGGCGAGGGCCCGGGCGCGGAAGAGGACAAGACGGGCAAGCCATTCGTCGGGCGGGCCGGGCAGCTGCTGGATAGAATGCTCGGCGCCATTGGCTTGTCGCGCACTGACAATGCCCTGATCACAAACGTGAATTACTGGCGCCCGCCCCGGAACCGCAATCCTGAAGCCGTCGAACTTGCCGTCTGCCGGCCCTTTGTGGACAGGATGATCGAGCTCACTGCGCCCACGCTCATCATCGCTGCAGGCGCAGTGCCGGCCCAGTCGCTGCTCGCCACGCAGACGGGCATCATGCGGCTGCGCGGCTCTGAAAAACAGTTCGCAACGCCCGGCGGCTTTGAAGCACCGCTCTTCCCGATCCTGCACCCGGCGTTCCTGTTGCGTCGGCCGCAGGAGAAATCGCGGGCCTGGCGCGACCTGCAGATGATCGAGGCGCGGGCGCGCGAGCTTGGCGCGCTAGACTGACCAACTCTCGAAGGCCTGGCCTGTCAGCTTTCGGAAAGCGGATGCGTCAGAAGCGAGGGCGTCCGCGAAACGCTCCTTCGCCGCAGTCGGGAACGGCGGAACATCCGGTCCGTCCTTGTGCTTCAACCGCGACTTCACAGCCTGAATAAGACCCGTTGGCGCAAGCGCGCGCGCCTTGATCCCTGCAGGCGTGTTCCTGAACGAATGCCACCAGCGGGGCATGCGCGCGACGTCGGCAACTGTATTGTTCTCTGCAATCTGCTCGATTTCTGCGGGGATCTCAGCGCCGATATGCTCAACTACGCTCTGGACTTGCGGCAGTGGCCTGTTCACGAAGTCCTCGAAATCGATGATGAGGATCTGGTCCTGGCGGAAGTGCTCGAGCCAGGCCTCCATCTGCCAGGCATAACGGCTTGTCGCCAGGATGTGTTTTTCGGCCCATGTGCCGTCGAGCTTGCCGGGCTCGGGCACGTCTCCGGAGCTCAGCCAGGTGTGGCGGTAGTGCGAAAGCGCCCGCTCAAGCGGGTCGCGCACAACGTAGATGATCCGCACATCCGGATTGGTATCCGCGACGAGTCCTGGCACTTCAGGGAAGACATCGCGCTTTGCATAGTTTGGGCACACCTCACCGCGCAGCCTGTGGGGCTCGCCGGAAAATTGGCTCAGATACCATTTCCTGCCGCGCGGCCAGTTCTTCGACTCGATGAAGAAATCGGTCTCCTTGATCCGCGGAAGGCTCAAGGATGGCAGTTTGTAAAGCGTATCGTGCAAAGTGGTCGTGCCAGCGCGCATAGCGCCGATCACGAGGAAGTGCAGCGCGTGGTTTTCCTGCGTCGTGGTATGTGCCTCTGCGCTCTGGGCCATCTCACCTGATTACCGCGGCCGACCTCATCAAGGAACGAAAATACTCCGACTTTTCAATTTGTCTGACAAAGAGTACGCCCCAGCATCAAGCCGCCACCCCTGAGAGGCGAGTTGCAAATAGTTAAGAAATGCCAGCGCCGATCAGCCTCATAATTCCAACGCTCAACGCGCAGAAGAACCTGCCGCTGTGTCTTTCGAGCCTGCTGCCGGGCCTGTCAGACGGCCTCATCCGCGAAGTCATCGTGTCCGATGGTGGATCGCAGGATGCCACCCTGTCCCTGGCGGAGTCGGCCGGCTGCGAAATCATCGAAGGGCCCGCCGGTAGGGGGGGACAGCTCAAACGCGGCGCGGAGGTCGCGCGCGGCGATTGGCTGCTGTTTCTTCACGCCGACACGGCGCTGTCGCCAGATTGGGCCGAGCGGGTGGAGGCACATATCGCGCGCCATCCCGGCCATGCGGCGGCGTTCAAGCTGGTGTACCGATCTGATGATACAGGCGCGCGATGGCTGGAAGCGCGGGCAAATCGGCGCGCGCGGTGGCTTGGCCTGCCCTATGGCGACCAGGGCCTCCTGGTTTCGCGCGCCCTCTACGATGAAGTCGGCGGCTTTCGCGACATGCCTCTGATGGAAGATGTGGCCATCGTTCGCGCCATCGGCCGCAAACGCATGAGGCTTTTAGCAGCAGAGGCGCGCACCAGCGCCGAAAAGTATGAGCGCGACGGCTGGCGCAAGCGCGCCTATTCCAACGCCTGGCTCATCACGCGCTATTTTCTTGGCGTCTCTCCCGAACAGCTGGCGAGGGAATACAGATGAGCGCCAGTGTCCTGATCTTTACGAAGGCGCCGCGTATGGGCCTTTCGAAAACGCGTCTGGCGCGCGGGCTTGGCAAGGCTGAAGCCCAGAGACTGGCGCGGATGAGCTTTGCAAGGACGCTGCGCGCGGCCATCGATCCTCGCTGGCGCACGACACTCTATGC
>JBCBGD010000240.1:0-4138 GCA_038527085.1 Pseudomonadota bacterium
ATGGTCGCGCCCTCAAAAATGCCCTTGTTGATCTTGCCGCCCTTGGTGAGGCGGAAGATTTTCGGCAGCGGGCGGGCGGGCTTGAAGCGCTCCAGCCGCGCAACCGCGTTTGGCGACAGGATAAGCATGCCATGGGCCGCTTCCCCGCCCAGCACCTTCTGCCAGGAATAGGTCACCACATCGCATTTCGCCCAGTCGATCTCCTGGGCGAAGCAGGCGCTGGTGGCGTCATTGATGACGATCCGGTCCGGGTTTGGTTTGATCCAGTCGGCGTTCGGCACGCGCACGCCGCTGGTCGTGCCGTTCCAGGTGAAAATGATGTCAGCCGTCTCGCGCGCGGCGGCGAAATCCGGCAATTGGCCATAGTCAGCCGTGTGGATGGCCGCGTCGACATCGGTGAGCTCGTCCAGGGCGTCCTTCACCCAGTCCTTGCCGAAGCTCTCCCAGGCAAAGATGTCCACCGGGCGCTCGCCCAACATGGTCCACATGGCCATTTCAACCGCGCCCGTATCAGAGGCGGGCACGATGCCGATGAGATAGTCCTCTGGCACACCGAGCGTGACCCGCGTGCGGTCGATGGCTTCTTTCAGCTTCGCCTTGGCATCTTTCGACCGGTGCGAGCGGCCGAGGGCCGCGGTCTCTAATTGTGAGAGGGAAAAGCCGGGCCGCTTGGCGGTGGGACCGGACGAAAAGTGCGGACACGCTGGACGCGTCTCCGGCTTGGGAGCGGTGCTCATCTGTTTGTACTCCTATCCTTACAGATAGGCTGGACGCCGTTGGGGGCGTCTGGCCCGCCGCGTATGTCTCACGTGCCGGGGCTCGCGTAAAGGAAGAAATCCGGCGAATCCGACGCCGCATGGCGCGATTTGGCGTGCTGGCGGGCCGTTGGCGGGCGACTGGCGTGTGTCTGGCGGGTCGCTAACGTGGTACAATATCCGGCCAGTCGGCACCTTGAGGGCATGTTCACTCCAGTCCTTGAAAGGATCAAATAGATGCAGATTCGACCCGATTCAGCGAAGATCAAACGCTGGCGCACCGAGCGCGGTTGGTCACAGGAGCACCTTGCAGAGCTTGCTGGCATTGGTGTGCGCACGCTTCAACGGATCGAAACCGGAGAGCCCGCCTCGAAGGACAGCGTCGCTGCCCTGGCGGCCGCGTTTGACGTCGATCTCATTGCGCTGACAAAGGACGTGGAGGCCGAGGCGGAAAGAATCGCCCTTCAGAAATCGCAGAAGGCGAAGGATGCTTTGCGGCTGTCGTTCGGCATACATCTGGCGAGCTATATCTTCGGCATGATCGTCTTTACAGGCATCAGCCTGGGTGATGGGGCGCCTGGATACGCCATGCTTTGGCCAGCCATTGCTTGGACCATGGGCGTGGCGGGACACGGCCTGACTGTCGCCATCGTCGAAATGGTGTCCCACTATCAGCAAAAGGCCCTCGTTCTCGACTGAATAGCCACACCTGGCATGCCAACTGACGGCACGCCGGTGGGTTTTGCGTTGTCTGTGAGCGCTGTTCCGGCTAGCCCTCCAATGCCCCATGACGGCCTGGGAGGAGGGCCCCATGCTTCGCTGTCTGCTCGCACTGGCCTTGGCTGCATCTTTTGGCATCCTCGCCCATGCACAGGAGCCGTTCCGGCTTGAGCGTGCCCTGGACGCGCCGGAGTGGTTCACGCTCAAAGGCGAGACGCGGGCGCGATATGAAACGCTGGATGGACAGTTCCGGGCAGGGAGAGAAGGCAGCGACCAGCTTCTGCTGTTTCGTACGCTGCTTCTGGCTGAGGCGGATGCCGGCCCGGTAGCCTTCGGTGTCGAGCTGCAGGACAGCCGCACCTATCTCGGCGATGCAGGCACGCCGCTCTCGAGTTCCATCACCAATCCGCTCGATTTTCTCCAGCTTTACGCCCGCGCCGAAGACCTGCCCGGCCTGCTGGGTGAGGGCTCGACGAGCCAGCTCACCCTGGGGCGACAGACCGTCTCCATCGGCTCGAAACGACAGATCGAACGGGTCGACTTCGCCAATGTCATCAAGAGCTATACAGGCGCGAACTTTCTCTCGACCAATGCGCGTGGCGATGAGCTCCACGCGATTTACGTTGTGCCCACGGCGCGGTTTCCGAACCAGCGTCCCGGCCTCGATGACAATGACTTGTCTGGCGACGAGGAGCAATGGGAGCGGCGCATCTGGGGCGTGCATTACCGCCGCGCCGACATGTTGCCGAACCTCGCAAGCGACCTCTGGGGCGAGGTGTTCGTCTACGGCCTCGACGAGCGCGACTCGGGCGATTTCGAAACGCCCGACCGATCCTATGTCGCTCCTGGTTTTCGCCTCTACCGCAAGCCGGCCTTAGGCCAGTGGGACATCGATCTGGAAGGGGCCCTGCGCCACGGCACCCGCTACGCCACAAGCGACCCGACCGACACCCAGAGCCTCGCCGTGGACGCCTCGATGCTGCACGCCGAGTTCGGCTACACCTTCGATGCGCCCTGGCAGCCGCGTTTCGCGCTTGAGTATTACTGGGCCAGCGGGGACGACGATCCCAGCGATCTCGATTTCGACCAGCATGAGCGCCTGTTCGGCTCGCGCCGTTCAGACCTCAACAACACCTCGATCCACGGGCCGCTCACCCCCGCCAACCTCAACGCGCCAGGCTTCCGAATTGAGGCCAAGCCGAATGCGCGCTGGGACGGGCGCTTTTATTATCACGCGGCCTTCCTGGCCTCGGATACCGATAGCTGGGTTATCGCCCGCCTGCGCGACCCGACGGGACAATCCGGCAATTTCATCGGCCACACGCTGGACGCGCGGGCGCGCTACTGGCTTGTTCCCGGAAATGTCCGCCTTGAGTTGGGCGCCTCAGCGCTGATTTTCGGTGAGTTTGCCAAGGACGTGCCTGGCGGGCCTGAGGGCGATCGCACCCTGTTCGGCTATTCCATGGTCACCGTCACGTTCTGACAGGCCCATGACAAACGCCTGTCCGCGCGGCACACTCCGTTCAAACGATAGAACCGGGAGGAACCGCCATGCTCGAGCTGAAGAGCCGTTTTCTGTGCACATTCGATGGGGACGTTGATCCGCCCCTGATGACGGGGACCACCGGGCCGCTTGGCGCGCGCGGGATCGCCAACATCACCGGCGGCACGGTTGAGGGGGAGCGCGTTTCGGGAAAGGTGCTGCCCTCGGGCGCCGATTGGTTGATCCAGCGCGGCGATGGTGTGATGGCGCTCGATGTGCGCGCGCTGATGCAGACCCATGACGGCGCGCTGATCTACGTGACCTATGTCGGCTACATCAATGCATCGCCAGAGGTCGCCGCGCGCCTGTTCAATCCCGAAACCCAGGCAAGTGTGGATCCGTCAGAATACTATTTCCGCACCAATCCAGTCTTTGAGACGGGCGATGAGCGCTACGCCTGGCTGAACTCGATCGTCGCCATTGGCGTGGGACAGCTGCGCCCCGGCGGCGTCAAATACTCGATCCACGAAATCCTCTAGAGCCGGGCGGCGTGCCAGGCCACATGCTCGGCCATAAAGGTCGATATGAAATAGTAGGAGTGGTCGTAGCCGTCTTGCATGTGAAAGGTGGCGCGCTGTCCCGCGGCCTTACAGGCCTCGCGCAGGAGGTGGGTTTTCAGCTGCTCCTCGAGGAAATTGTCCGCTGTGCCCTGGTCGATGAGCATGTCCGGCACGCGCGCGCCATCTTTGATCAGGGCGCACGCGTCATACGCGCGCCATGCCGCGCGGTCAGGGCCGATATAGCCCGTCAGCGCCTTCTCGCCCCAGGGGCAATTGAGCGGTGAAACGATCGGCGCGAAGGCCGAGACCGACTTGAAGCGACCGGGATTGCGCAGGGCGATGGTCAGCGCGCCATGTCCGCCCATGGAATGGCCCGTGATCGATTGCCGGCCCATGTCGAGCGGAAAGTGCTCTGCCACCAGAGCGGGCAATTCGTCCTCGATATAGGTCCGCATCCTATAATGTTGGTCGAAGGGCGCCTGGGTCGCGTCGACATAGAAGCCCGCCCCCAGCCCCAAATCATAAGCGCCTTCCGGATCATCTGGCACGTCCTCGCCGCGCGGGCTCGTATCCGGCGCGATGAAGGCGATGCCATGGGCCGCGCAGGCGGCGCGGAACTC
>JBCBGD010000241.1:0-4123 GCA_038527085.1 Pseudomonadota bacterium
TTCGGCGACGAGCGCGCCGCGCAGATCGCGCTTGATCCTAGCGAAGAACGGAAGGCCTGGCACCTGGCGCCCAAGAGCGCATCCGAGCGCGGCTCCAACGCGTTTGCTGTCGCGCCTGAGCGTTCGGGCGATGGCGCAACGCGGCTCCTGATCAATTCACACCAGCCCATGACGGGTCCTGTCGCCTGGTGGGAGGCGCATCTGGTGTCAGAGGAAGGCCTGGACATCACAGGGGGACTGTTTCCCGGCACGCCTGTCATTCTGCACGGCTTCAACCGTGATCTGGGCTGGGCCAACACGGTCAGCAAACCGGACCTCGCCGATGTCTATCGCCTCACCATCAATCCTGAAAATGACCGACAGTACCTGCTCGACGGCACCTGGAGGGACTTCGAAGTCGAAACGGCCACCATAAAGGTCAGGCTGTGGGGGCCTTTTGCGTTCACAGCGAAACGCGACGTTCTGCGTTCGGTCCATGGGCCCGTGATTGAAGCAAGCCATGGCACCTATGCCATCCGTTATGCTGGGATGGGGGAGGTCCGCCAACTGGAGCAATACTACCGGCTCAACAAAGCCACCGACCACACTGAATTCATGGATGCCATGTCGATGAACGCCCTGCCGAGCATCAACTACATCTATGCCGACAGAAGCGGGACGATCAGCTTCATTCACAACGGCCAGTATCCACAGCGCGGCAATGATTGGGACTGGTCTGCGGACCTGCCCGGCGATCGATCTGAACTCATCTGGGAGGGTTACAGGCCCTTTGCGCGCATTCCTGTGCTGACCAATCCCGAGAGCGGCCTGGTGTTCAACGCCAACAACACACCCTTTGCCGCCACCGACGGGGCAGACAATCTCAAGGCTTCAGCCTTTCCGCAGTCCATGGGCCTGCAAACCAACCACACGAACCGAAGCCTGCGCATCATGGAACTCACAGGCACAGACACCCAGATCAGCCGGGAAAGGCTGCTCGGCATCAAGTTTGACACGGCCTATGCCGCCGGGTCGCAGGCGGATGCTGTCATTCAGGCTGTTCTTTCCGAAGACTGGTCTCAAGATGCACGGCTTGCAGAGGCCGCGGGCCATCTGGAAGCCTGGGACAGGCACATGACAGCTGAGAACCGCCACGCGGCGCTGGGCGGACTGACTGTGATGAGGGAAATCACACAGCAGTTTACGGGGATACCCGCCCCGGCTCCTGACATCGCCTTCCGGGAAGCGGTAGATTACCTGCACACCCATCACGGTCGCATCGATCCGCCTTGGGGAGATCTGAACAGGCTCGTGCGCGGCGATGCCAATCTGCCCCTGGACGGTGGGCCAGATACGCTGAGGGCGATCAATCCCGAAGAAATCCGCGACGACGGATATTTGCACGCCAATGCCGGTGACACCTGGATTGCGCTTGTGGAGTGGGATGCGTCAGGTACCCAAACGGCAGACGTCATCCACCAGTTTGGCGCGGCGACACTGAATGAAAGCTCGCCGCACTATGCCGATCAGGCCGTCCTGTTCGCAGCGCAGCGCTGGCGCCGAGCCCTGCTCCAACGCGCAGACATCGAAGCTCATGCCAGCCGGACCTATCGACCCTCAGATAGGAATTAGAGGGCGGCTTGCGCCCTCTTTACTTCAAAGACGGGCAGAGCTGTTGGACGTCATACAGCGCGGCATGCAGCTTTAGGCGATGAGCTTGAAGAGGTGAAACAGCAGTGCGCCGAGGAAGAAGCCGCTCGCGGTCAATGCGATCGCTTGGAGGGGCGTGGTGCGGCCCGCACAGGTGAATGGATTTCCACGAGATCTGGTGCTGATCTCAGTAGCGGGCTCGCGGTAGGTCAGGAAGGCTGTGGCGATCCCGATCATGGAAATTGCAAAAGGACCTGAGAGGTCAAGCAACATCGCCAAAGGCGTCTCGTGCACAGCGAACAAGAGCCCGCCAAGTATGAGATAGGCAAAGCAGATCCCGACCAGCATCGCGCGAACATTTTTGTGAGTCATAGCCATTTTCCTTTCTATGGTGTGGCAGGAAAACAGTCGGCAGGCCTCTAAATGCATTACAGAAATTTTTTCGCCCAAAACCTGTAACGGATATCTCTCGCGAGCGACTATTGCCCCCATGAGCCGTGCGCAGCCTGACTTTGATGACCTCGTCCGGGACCATGCCGGGCTCGTTTCGAGGATAGCATCGAGCTATGAGCGCCGCCCGGCACTGATTGAGGAAGTGGTTCAAGAGGTTCTGCTGACCGTGTTTCGCGCCCTGCCGAATTGGCGCGGCGATGCGAGCTTGAAAACGTTCATCGCCCGGATCGCACACAATGTCGGCGTTGATCATGTTCGAAAAGCATCGCGCCGCCCCAGGGAGATTGAAGGCAAGCACGCTGTCTTCGTGGCCGATCCATCTGGTAACGCCGAGGACCAAACCGATCTAGCACTCAAACGCGCCATGTTGATGGACGCGGTAAGGACACTGCCCCTGCCCCTCAGACAGGTCATGACGCTTCACCTGGAGGGCTTCTCCAATGCAGAGATCGCCGACGCATTTTCTCTCTCCGCCAGCAATGTCGGCGTCAGGCTTCACCGGGCCAAAGGCGAGTTGACCAAACAACTGAGCGGCGCCGCACAAAAGGAGGCGGTCCGATGACAGACCAGATTCCGTTCGAGAGCGCTGAGTTCGAGGATCTCAGCCATCTCTGGCAATCCCAGGCGCCAGTTGTGGACACGGAGCAGCTCGTTGCCCGTCTCAAGCGCCATAATCGCCGTCTGCGCCGCCTCAACCAGTTCAGTTTCGCCACCTGCATTTTCATGGTTGCGATCACATTGGTGCTTGAGCTCGGCGGCCGCCTTCCGACTGGAGGTCTCCTGAGCCTCGGAGGGTCAGCGCTGCTGATCTTCAGCTGGTGGAAATACCGGCGCGACAAGGCTCGCCTCATGGCGGCTTATTCCGAAGAGCCTGACAAATTGTTGCCCTTCCTGATCCAGCGCACCAAGGCGGCGCGCAATTTGGGGCGATACTACTACACCACGCCAGGACCCAGCATTCTTTTTGGGTATTTCTGGGCACGGTTCACGCCTGATCGCGCAGAGGCTGATGTGAACTACGCCCTGCTGTATCCATTCGTGGCCATAGGGCTCGCAGCAATGATCACACTGACTGTTTACGGCCTAAAGCTGGCGCGCCAGAAGACACGCGAACTCGCTGAACTTCAGCAGCTTGCCCGAGATACGCAGAGAGACTGATCTCTGTGCCCGCCTTTACCAATAGACCACATAAATTGCGATCAGGGTCGCGGCGACGGTGATAGCGGCGACGTTAAATACCGGCCGGGTGTGGAACTCGATGTCTCCAAGCGCGACAGGCTGGTCCTCCCGCGGAGCCTGCGTGACCAAGCTCACCAGGACGCCCAGCACCATGATCGCGAGGAACACGATCCAGATCCTTAGCACGAATGGCATGTCCGGCAGGCCGAACTTCATGGCGAGGCTGATGGCTACCGACCCGATGAGCACGGCGAAGGCGCCCGCCGCGTTGGCCCGCTTGAAGAAGAAGCCCAGGAGGAAGATCGCCACCACGCCGGGCGCGATGAAGCCGGAATACTCCTGGATGGTCTGGAAGGCACTTTCCAGCCCGCCAAGGAACGGCCGGGCCAGGAATAGCGCAGCGATCATGGCGGCCAGGGCCGTAAGCCGGCCGACCAGAACATAGTGCCGCTCGCCTTTATCCTTGGCGATGTAGTCGCGGTAGATGTCCATCGTGAAGATCGTCGAGATGGAGTTCATCATCGACGCAAGGGATGAGACGATGGCGGCGATCAGCGCGGCGAAGACCAGGCCGCGCAGGCCCTCCGGCGCCAGCGTCATAAGTGTGCCGTAGGTCCGGTCAGGCCGCTCATTCAAGGGATCGGCCGCCAGTGCCCCGTCCTGGGCCAGGATCAACGCTGCAATGCCTGGCACAACGACGATCAGCGGGATGAGCAGCTTGAGAAACGCTGCCAGCGCGAGGCCCTTCTGGGCTTCGGCGAGACTTTCGGCGCCAGCGCGCGTTGCACGATGGCCGGGGAGAAGCCCCAAGAGGAGCCGTGGAGCCCCCCCCGCCCGCCCAGCAGCGTCCAGATGCCTGGCA
>JBCBGD010000242.1:0-4079 GCA_038527085.1 Pseudomonadota bacterium
CAGAGAGCCCGGAAATCGCGTTTCCAGTGGAGTCGGCCTCGAAAACGAGGCCGCTTGGCGTGGTGATGGTGGGATCGCCCAGAACGATGCTGAAGTCCTGTAGCGCAGCAAAGCCAGAGGCATAGGGGTCGGCACTGGGATTACCGTTGCCGACCCAGTTGTTGAGGTCCTGGAGATTGGCCCAGATTACTCCGAGGGTTCCAGTGATCGGACCCACATAGACTGCGTTGTCTTCCTGGCCATTGGCCTGGTCGACGCTGAACATAAGGATCGAGGTCGGCTGTGCACTGGACTCCTCATCGGTTGCGTCATTGTCCCAGGCACCATTGGCGTGGTAGCCCGTCACAAAGCGGAAGTCGCTGGACACCGCACCCGTCGTGTCGTCAAAGCCGCCTTGATACATGAAGATCTGGTCGCGCCCGTTTGAACCGCCTGCTGACAGGTCAATCGGTGTTCCTACAAGCGAACCAACCGACGTCGTCGTGCCTGCGAGGACAGCGCTTGTATTGGTGAATGTGATGACTGTTCCAGCAGAAAGCGACTGGCCTGCAGTGAATGTAAGACCCGAATTATCATCGCCCTCAGGGTCGATGCGGAAGCCCCCTGCGGCGAGCCAACCGCTGTCTGTGAATGAGAACTCGGTTCCTGCCACGATGTCTTCAAGCAGAACGATCGACCAAGACTGGTTTCCATCCTCCTGGTAGGAGATGATCGCCGCCATTCCAGGGCTGAGTTCAGTTCCGGCGGTGGGCGAGCTTGGGTTTTGGATCGGCATCTTCTGCTTCCTTAAATACTGCAGACACGTTTTCGGCTTCGCTTCATTCAAGCTTTGTGCCAAAGCCAGTCGGTGTAACACACTGTTTTGTTGGGCTTTTTATTCAACTCTAATGCGAAGGCGGGAATTCCACACCCTGATTCACCTCAGCGGAGACACGAACGCCCCACTCTCCCCGCCGCAGGCGAATTGCGTCCCATTTCGGCAGGGTCTGCGGAGGACAAACGCCAATGCTTGTCACGGTTGATGTACTGGATTAGTTATATTGGTCAGGTTTGGAGCGTCTGCTTGCCAAAGTTTTCCGTGATCATCGTCAATTTCAATGGCGGTGAGTATGTACAGAATGCGTTGAATTCCCTGTCTCGTCAGAGCGAACGAGATTTTGAAGTGATCCTTGTGGACAATGCGTCAGAAGATGGCTCGGTGGACGCGCTCAACCTTGATGGACTTCCGGCATTCAGACTGGAAAAGCAGTCAGAGAATCTTGGCTTTGCGGGTGGAAACAACCTAGGTGCGCACCTTGCGGCTGGAGAATGGCTTGCACTGCTCAACCCGGACGCGTTTGCCCGTGATGATTGGCTTGCGGAGCTTCGCCGAGCAACTGAGCGGCATCCAGATACGAAGGTTTTTGCGTCGGCTCAGGTGAACCTGCACGATCCGACGCTTCTTGATGGTGTCGGCGATGCTTATCTCGCCTATGGCTTCCCATGGCGGGGGGGATTCTGTAGGCCTGTGTCTGAGTTGCCCGGCGAGGGCGAGTGCTTCACGCCATGCGGCGCCGCGGCCCTGTTTCAGCGCGACGTTTATTTGCAACATGGCGGTTTTGACGAACGCTTTTTTTGCTTCTGTGAGGATGTGGATCTCGGCTTCCGTCTTCAGCTCTCCGGCGAACGGTGCATTTTCATACCCACGGCCCTCGTTGAACACGCCGGTGGCGCTCTTTCAGGCCAAACGAGCGACTTCACGATCTATCACGGATACCGCAACCGGATTTGGGTTTATGGCAAGAACATGCCTCTGCCGCTCCTGATCATGACACTGCCCGGCAACGTTGCCATGCATTTCTATTTGCTTTTGCGCGCGGCTATGACTGGGCGCTTTGCTATCGCCTGGCGCGGTGTGCGCGATGGCGTCCTGAGGCTTCGCGAAATAAGAGCCAGCGCACAGTGGCCTGCGCCAAAGCGCAGGCGCTCGGTCATTTCGCTTGCGAGAGCCATGAACTGGAACCCGTTCATGATGAGTGCCCACCGCCCGCATGTGAGTGTTTTCTAACGAGTTGCAGCGCATAAGGCGCCTTGCAGGCTTGGAGTCTCTTCGTCTATCAACTCAACCGGTAGCGTAGCAGATCAGCCAAGGAAAACGATGCGGGTTCTGGTGCTAACAGACAAGTTTCCGCCCAACGTTGTAGGCGGAGCTGAGATAAGTCTGAAAACCACACTGGATCACATACCCGAGGGGATTGCTTCTATCCATGTGGCGGTTCTCGACCAGCCATCGGACTCCAGCATAAAACGCGATCCACTCGGAGCGCGATTTCCGGTTGCTCGCATAGCAGGTCTTGGACAGTGGCCTCCAAAGTATCCCTATCCGAAAGAAGGTGAGCGGCCCCTGACTGGACTGCGCGGTCGTCTTGCCTGGCCGATTGCAGCTGTGCGTTACCTGTTTACGCCAAATGGCCGCGGGTTCTTTGCTCGATACAAGCGATTGCAGGCCTTTCGTGCGCTGACCAAACGCCGGTTTATTCACAACATGCCGAGTTTTGATGACGATCTCGTACCGGCGAGCCGAACGCGGCGTCAGCTGAGATCTCTGGTACGCGAAATCAGGCCAGACCTCATACATGCCGACAACACGCGAAGCATCCTTTTGGCGGCGGCGCTTGGGAGTAAAGCTCCGGCACGTGTTGCAATGGTTCGAGACAACCGCTTTCTCTGCTCCAGAAGAGACCAGGATACACACGTAGATGGCCAGCCTTGCGGGGCGTGTCAGCTTGAATGTCTCGACAAGGAAGACCCAGAGGTAAGACGGCATTCCATTGGGATCATGAATGACGTGTCTGCCTATCGGCGCGCCTGTCTGTCCAAGCACGATGGCGTCGTAACGACGAGCGCCTACTTAGAGAAGCAAGTCCGGAACATTGGCACTGTACGGCCCATCCACAGAGTTGCTAACCCCGCGCTCTTTGAACCGCCCGGAAATTCACGACGTGTCAGTTCAGCGGACACGCCTGAAATCCTAGTTGTCGGAATGTTGAACGACAACAAAGGGCAAGCCAACGTCATCAATTGGATTCGAGATGTGAGCGCTCAATATGGGTTTGTGCGCTTCGTCCTCGCAGGGCGTGGACAAATGGCTGGCCGACTGCAACGCGAAGCAGAGGCGGCAGGCGTCTCCGACCAACTTCATCTTGCTGGTTTCCTAGGCCGCGACGAACTTCAGACAGCTTACCAACGCGCGCGCCTTGTTCTGATCCCGTCGATCTGGCCGGAACCATTTGGCCGTGTTCCGCTGGAGGCTGGCATCGCTGGAAAGCCCGTCGTAGCGTACGCTGTTGGCGGGCTGGTCGAGACCATCAAGCAAGGCGAGACAGGTTTTTTGGTGCCCCCGGGGGATGAGGCAGCCTTGGTGTCGCGCATGGTTTGGCTCCTTCAAAACCAGGCTGAAGCAGACGCGATAGGCCTTGCGGCGCAAAAGCATATTGAGAAGACATTCACCCCCGAAGCCAGCGCATCGGCCCTTTTGGAAAGCTGGCGCTCTATCTTGAATGAGGCCGCCTGATGGGTCGGCTTTTCTTTGCGTCGGTAGATACGCTCCCGCGGCTTGGCGGCGTGTCGATGATGACACATCACTTTGCGAATGCCTTCGCACGCAAAGGGCATGATGTGGTCGTTCTCGGCACTGATGAGGCAGCCATCCCACCCGGCATGAGCGCCGATTATGAGCTGGTTCAATATGAGCGCGCCGACCCCGGGCGCCGCGAAGGTCCAGCCTGGACGGTGATCGAAAAGCCGAATGTGCTCGCGCGCTTGTCCCAACTTTGGCGCGAGCATCGGTTTCACCACGCGGTCGCCCTTCATCCTTACTATTTCGGCCTCCCGCTTTTGGATTTGGCCCATCGTCACGGCGCCAAATTGTCGACAGTCTTTCATGGCTATGAGTTGCGCAGCCAACTCCTGATGAAAGCGCGTTGGCGCGCCTGGAGGCTCGGCGCTGCCAATATGGGACCAAGTCTCAGCGATCAGACCATAAAACTTGCGCGGCAATCGGATGAAGTGCTGGTGAACAGCCGCTACACCGCGAAACT
>JBCBGD010000243.1:0-4077 GCA_038527085.1 Pseudomonadota bacterium
GGCGATCGCTGCGGTCGCGGAAGTGTTCTCGCAGACGATGAACGCGACACTGTAGCTTCCAGCCGGTGTCCCAGCTGGCACGGTGATCACACCGGTCGTGTCATCGAAGCTGACCGCAGGGTCGGCCGTGAAGCTCGTGATCGTCACGTCGGCCGGATCAACGAGAGACCCATTGAGGGTGTCGCTGCCGAGCACCGTCGTGGTCGCACCGCCATCGGCGCCGTTCACACTCGGGAACACTTCCGCGACCGCAGCGATGGCCGGCGCGGTGACGGTGACCGTCTCGGTGACCGTGGCGCAGTTCGTCGGGTTGGTGTCTTCGCAAACCGTGTACTCGACGGAGTAGCTACCCGCAGGCGTGCCCGCTGGCACGGTGATCACACCCGTCGCATCATCGAAGCTGACAGCCGGGTCGGCGGTGAAGCTGGTGATGGTGACGTCCGCTGGATCCACAGCCACGCCGTTCATCGTGTCAGAGCCCAGGACGCTGGTCGTGGCACCGCCATCGGCGCCGTTCACACTCGGGAACGTCTCGGCGATGGCTGAGATCGGGTTCGGAGCAACCACGACGCGCACCACGGCGTCATCGCAGTTTGGCGGTGTCACGCCGGCTTCACAGATCTGATAAGTGACATCGTAGGTTCCTGGCACTGCGCTGGCAGGGATCTGGACCGTTCCGTCACTGTTAATCGACACGCCCGTGAGGCCACCGTCCGCCGTAACGGAGACAGTCACTGCGCTGCCAACGAAACTTGCGCCATTGATGCGGTCATCCGCAAAGACCGAGGATGAGGTTGCCCCGCCAGCCGCCGAGGTCACAGGCTCGCTTGAGAAATCATCATCTGAGGCGAGGATCGAATTCACCACAGGGATGGCATAGTCTTCCACTTCACCATTGGACGCGGCTCCGTCGGGATTGCCTGCGCCAATCGCATCGCTAGTCAGGCGCAGGCGGATCTGCGCCGTGCCAGCGCTGCGGCCCGTATACCCAGTCCAAGCCAGTGTGGCGGTCGTGTCGCCGTTGTTGACGAAAGCGGAGGCATGCTCGCCAACCTCGAAGGTGCCGCTCTCATCATAGTCGAGCCAGCCATGGAGGGTTGCGGTGCCGCCCGTCGTGTTGAGCACTGAAACGGTCAGGGCGTAGCCGGAATCGTCTGTATCCAGCTCTGGGAAGCTGGCCACACCATCATCGCCCGCGTCGCTGTCATCGCTTACTGAACCAGTGTCGATCGTATTCGTGGCGCCAAGGCGCAGATTGGCGTCAACCAGGTGACGCGCTGCCAGAAAACTCGCCGGCGCGTCGTCATGGTCGCTCAGATTTGCGACTGTGAGCGCCACCGTGGCCGTGTCGCAGTTCGGAGGGTCATCCGCCTCACAGATTTGATAGCTAATCGAATAGGTTCCTGGTGTGGAAGCTGCCGGCACTGAAATCGTACCATCAGCGTTTATGGATACGCCTACCAGGCCACCATTGTTCAGGATTGACGGAATGATGTCGCTATTGGCAAAGCTTGTTCCAGCCAGCGTGTCATCTGCAAACACGGTGAGGGTAGAGCCTCCCGAACTTGCTGGGATGGGCGTTGACGAAAAATCATCATCGTCTGCAGAAATTGGTGTGGCAGGCACAAGCGATAGCCCATCCACGAAGCCCCATGTCGTCGTACAACCATTGGCAACAACGCCAAGATACACGTCCAGCGAGCCACCATCAACGATGCCGACATCGGATGGGCGAAACGATGTCGTTTGCAGTGTCACCCACTGACCTTCGGATGTTGGGCCACTGGGGTCACCAACATTAGGCGCAGTAGAGATCGAGATACCTTCAGAGTCGTCCGTGGAGTCGTAGCGGAATTCCACGAGAGGCACACAACGTGTCGCCGATGGCGCTGTATACTCTGTGTAGAAGTAGCTAAACGCCAGACGCTGATCGGCATCTGGAATCGTGACGGTTTGGAAAATCCCCTCGTTTGCTGTCGTGCTGAGGCTTCTAAATCCCATGAAGCAACCACCGCCGGGCGAGGAATCAAAACCCGGCAGACTTGTACGGGGCACAGCAGTCAGATCGAAATGAATGCTCGCATCTGTGTGGTAATCTGGTGTGGACTGTTTTCCCCACGGGGCCGGGGCATATCTTCCCGCTCCGAAACCGGTTGCGCAGGTACCTGCTGGATTGACGCGGGGATCACCAGCTACGGGAGAGCCCGGGCCTGGAGTCTGGTTCTCAAAATCGCCGTTTGTGAGGTTTTGAGCCGAGGCCGTATTGCCCAATGCTCCGAAAACAACAGCAGCCGCGAGCCCGACGAGAATCCAACGCAATGCTGCGAGGAGGCGCGCAGGGACAATACTTCTGACCGCAGCGGACGAACGGCTTTTCGGTGAGGCGCAAAGCATTCGTTGCTCCCGATCGATTTTGATTATGTCGACGATTTCGGTGCCGGGATTCGGCAACTTGGCGATAGAAATGTGCATAGACTCCCGGAGAAGTGCACAGATTGATTGAGGCGTGTCGGCCAGGTGCGACGTCCGCGCTGGGTCAGTCATTTTCGCGCCTCAATACTTTGCGACGAGGTTCAGGAACAGGCCGCTGTCGTCATAGGACAGGTCTGTCAGATCGTCTGAGAAATCGGTAAAATTGTAGCCGAGGCCGACTTTGGCGTTGTCGCCGAAGTGCCTGTAGAGCGCGAAGAGGGCGCCGGTTTCGCTGTTTCCGGCCGTGTCGACGTCAAGCGTTCGGATTTCGGCCAGGGCGTCCCACTTTTTCACAAAGTGGACGTCTGCCCGGCCAATCAACAGGCTGGCCTCGCTGTCGACAAACTCTTCCTCGACCCGCGAAAGGCTAACCTCGCCTTCGCGGTAGCCGACCTTGCCGCCAAGGGTTAGCCAATCTGCGACCCGGACATTGCCGTCGAGGCTGAAGACATTGGATTTTTGGGCTGGCAAGGCGGTGGAGCCGCTATTGGAGATCTGCTCAGCGCCCGGCAGGTCCTCGTAATAGGTATAGCGCAGCAGGGCATTCACGCGGTTGTTGTCGACGGGGCGATAGGCGCCAGCGACCTGGAACTCGGTGAAGTCGCCATCAAAGAATGCGCCGCCTGAGAAGTTGCTTTCCGCCTTGTTATAGCGGATCAGCGCGCGCCAGTCTGGGTTGACCTTGTAGCCAAGATTGGAGCGGAACAGCCACGTTTCGCGTTGGGCACCGTTATTTGTGTCCTCAATCCACTCGAATGCGCCACCGAGGGTTACGTCCTCGGTCGAGTAGCCAACCGTAGCCGTATAGCCCTCACGTTCGATCACATTGCCGAACTCTTCAAGGTCGCCGACTTCAAGGGACGCGCCGAAACTCCAATTCTCAAACGGGGCCAGATCGACCCCGAAGGCATGGGTGAGGCCACTGGAGTCGCCAAAGCTGGCGCGCTCCTCACCGTAGACGCTAACCTGGTCGTTGAAACGTTTGCGTCCGCCCAGGGTGACCGTGTTCTGGCCATTGGAGCCGAAACGGCGCCCGGCATCACCTGCCGACGTGCGCTGATTGTCGAGGGCGTAGTTGAGATAATATTCTTCGCCCTCGCGTACGCGGTAGCCTGCGCCAACCGACGCGCCGAAGCCGCCGTCGCCTTCAGAGACTTCTCCGCGCACTGACAAGCGGTCATTGACCTGCGCATCGGCGCCCAGGCCGAGTCGGTTGTTGTCAGGACGTGTGCCGTCTGCGCTTAGAGTGGCCTGGCCGAAGCCATAGAGCCGGATGGTTTCCTGGAGTTGGTAATCGAGCTGAACACCCAAGTCGACGCGCTCACCCGAGCCGAGGGGTGAGCCGGTCATGTCGTCCACGTCCGAGTAGCGCGCTCCAACAGACGCACCCCATTTTCCAAACAGGTCGCGCGCGTAGTCCACGTTCAGCGTGGTCTCTTCGCGCAGGCCCGCCAGTTCAAGGCGATCGATTTCGGCCATGAAGCGGGCGGCGTTCGACAGGGTGGTGGCAAGGCGAACGCCAAAGCGTTCGGTGTCAGCTTCGGTGATGCGCCCGGCGCCTGCATAGCCGGCTTCGAAGTTCTCGTAATAGGCCGTGATCCTGCC
>JBCBGD010000244.1:0-4048 GCA_038527085.1 Pseudomonadota bacterium
CCAGCGACCATGGTCAATCAGAATTCGGATCGGAAAGGAATCCCAAGCGATTCCGTCAAAGATGAAGACGCTCTAGCCTGACCAACCAAATACGATCACGCCCCGCGACCCAAAAGGTGGCGGGGCGTATTCTTTTGGGGTTTGCGAAAACCAATTGGGCAAGGCGAAATCAGCCGACAACCCGGCCTGGATTGAAGAGGTTCTGCGGGTCCAGCGCTGCCTTGATGGCCTTCATCGCTGCCGTCGCCGCGGGGCTGCGGATCCCTTGCAACTCGTCGCGCTTCAGTCGGCCGACGCCGTGTTCCGCGCTGATCGAACCACCGAAGGCCATTGCGCTGGAATGGACAGCCGCTGTGATCGCGCCCGCATTGGCTGCCAGCGTGTTCGCATCCGCATCGGCGGGCTCACAGGCGCTGTAATGCAGGTTTCCGTCGCCGACATGGCCGAAGGCAACGATCTCGGCCTGCGGATCGATCTCCGCCACCGCCGCAGCCGTCGCCTCGAGAAACTCCGGAATGCGCGAGACGGGCACCGAGACATCGTGGTTCACCGACGTGCCGAAAGCGCGTTTCGATAGCGGGATGGATTCGCGAATTTTCCAAAAGTCGCCTGCCTGTGTGAGCGACTCTGCCAGCACGGCATCCTGCGCGAGCCCGGCTTCAAACGCCTCGCCCAAAGCCGCCTCCAATAGCTCCCGCGCCATCGCCTCACGCGTCATGGACACCTCGCAAAGGACACGCCAGGGCGCGTCGCCCGGCAGTGGGTCTCGCAGGTCGGGGATATCAGCGCGCACCATATCGATGGCATTGGCCGGGATCATCTCGAAGCTGGTCACCGTGTCGCCTGCATGCTCGCGCACCTTGGCGAGCAGAGACACCACATCATTGGCTGACGCGCAGGTGATCCACGCGCTCGCCGACTGCACCTGAGGGAACAGCGTGAACGTCGCCGCCGTGATCAGGCCCAGCGTGCCCTCCGCGCCAGCAAACAGGTGCTTGAGATCATATCCTGTATTGTTCTTGCGCAGGCCCGAAAGCCCGTCCCAGACCTCCCCGCTGGCCAGCACAACTTCCAATCCCAGCAGGAGGTCTCGCATCATGCCGTAGCGCAGCACGGCCACGCCGCCAGCATTGGTGGAGATCAATCCGCCAAGCGTCGCCGTGCCTTCCGAGCCGAGCGAGAGCGGAAACAATCGCCCGGCCGCTTCGGCGGTTTCCTGCGCTTTCACCAGCGTGGCGCCCGCCTCGATGGTCATGGAGTTGTTGAACGCGTCCACCTCGCGCACCGCCGTCATGCGGGTGAGAGAGATCGTGACCTCACCATGGGGCGTGCCGCCATCGACCAGCCCTGTATTGCCGCCCTGGGGCGTGATCGCGACGCCATGGGACGCGCAAAGCTTCACGAACGCAGCGGCCTCATCCGTACTGGCCGGGCGCGCAATGGCGGGCGTGACACCTGAAAGTGTGCCGCGCCAGGGCGTGGCTGCCGCTTCTCGCGCCACCTCGTCCTCAATCCAGCCCTTGGGCCCAAGCAGGTCGCGCGCAGCGGACACAAACCCTACCGGTAAGGCTGCACTCTGGTGAAAAACATCGTCCATAGCGTCTTTTACCAGACCTGACCCAGCGTCCGAAGCCCGACTTGACCCTTGCCAGACAGCCCAATGGTCGCAGACTTAGGCAAAAGACCATCAGGAGGAACACCGTGGCAGATCAGAAGCCCACAGGCCCGCTGGCCGGCATCCGCATCATTGACATGTCCAGCGTCGTGCTCGGGCCGTTTGCCACGCTGATCCTGGCCGATCTTGGCGCGGAAGTGATCAAGGTGGAGCCGCCCGGGCGCGGCGACATCATGCGCTATGCTGGGAAGTCGCCCACGGGCGATCTCGGCCCGATCTACACCGCGCTCAACCGAAACAAGAAAGCCATCACGCTCGATGGCAAGACCGATGAGGGCAAGGCGCAGCTCACGGCGCTTTTGAAATCCGCTGACGTATTTTTCCACAATGTGCGAATGGCTGGCATGGCGCGCATGGGCTTCGACTATGAAGCCGTGCGGGCGATCCGCGAGGACATCGTCTATGTTCACTGTGCAGGCTTCGGCGCGGGCGGGCCCTATGCCCACCGACAGGCCTATGACGACCTGATCCAGGGCGCGTCGGGCTTTGCCGCGCTGAACGCCATGCGCTCGGGCGGCGATCCTGAATACGCGCCGTCTCTGGTGGCCGACAAGACCACCGGCCTCTTCGCCGTCTACGCCACGCTGGCCGCACTCTTCCACCGCGAGCGAACCGGCCAGGGCCAGTTCGTCCAGGTGCCGATGCTGGAGAGCTTCACCTTCTTCAACATGGTCGAAAATCTCTACGGCGAGACCTTCCTTCCCGGCAATGGCAAGATGGCCTACACCCGCTCGATCAACGCCAACCGCAAACCCTACAAGACCGCCGACGGCTATATCGGCCTGGTGCCCTATTCTGACAGCCAGTGGGAACAATTCTTCGAGATGGGCGGGCGCACCGGCGTGTTCGACGATCCGCGCTTTTCGACCTATGAGGCGCGCACTGAAAACATCGGCGATCTCTATGGCATCATCGGCGAAGTCGCCCTGACCAAGACCACGCACGAATGGCTCACTCTGCTGGACGAGGCCAACATCCCGGCCATGAAGTACAATGAAATGGGAGATGTCCTTGAAGACGAGCACCTCAATGCCGTTGGCTTTTTCCAGAAGGCCGAGCATCCGGACGCGGGGCCTTACCGCACGCTGAAACACCCCGTCCACTTTTCCGCTACGCCCGCAGATCTGCGCCTCGACCCACCCCGCCACGGCGCGGACACCGAAGATGTGCTCGCGAGTTTGGGGCTGTGACAGACGCACTCCTCATCGAGCATGACGGTCCAGTCGACCACGTTACACTGAACCGCCCCGACCGGCTGAACGCGCTGAACGGCGAGCTTGTCGATGGCCTCGTGGCCTATTTCGAAAGCCTCTACCGCACGCCTGGGACACGGATCGTCGTCCTGAAAGCGGCAGGTCGGGCCTTCTGCGCCGGGCTCGACATGGCGCCTGGCGAAGGGCCGGGCAGTGATCTCAACCACACAGGCCCTCGCCTCGCTCTCGCTGTGCAGGAGCGCATTTCTGACATCTACCGCGCCATGCGCAAATGCCCCCAGCCGATCATCTCGCTCGTGCAGGGCGCGGCTTGCGGCGGTGGGTTTTCCCTGGCCCTGGCCAGCGACATCCGCATCGCAGCCGACACCGCGCGCATGAACGCCGCCTACATCAAGATCGGGCTGACAGGTTGCGACATGGGCAGCTCGTATTTCCTGCCGAGGCTCGTGGGCGCGTCCATGGCCGCCGAGATCATCCTGACAGGCCGGTTCGTTTTAGCCGAGGAAGCCCTGGCGATGAAGCTGGTCTCAAAAGTCGTGCCCGAGGCAGACCTCGAGGCTGCCGCGACCCCTCTGATTGAAGACATGCTGGCCACGGCGCCCATGGGGCTTCGCCTGTCAAAGCAGGCGCTCAACATGTCGATTGACGCACCCAGCCTTGAGAGCGCGCTGGCCATGGAAGATCGCCACCAGGCCCTGCTCAGCGGCACAGACGACGCGCGAGAAGCCATCGCGGCCTTCTTGGAAAAGCGCGCGCCGAACTACAAGGACGGCTGACGTGCCTCACGCCACAGGGGCGAACCAGTCCGGCGTGGCAAACGGTATGCCGAGGTCGAGGGCGACCGCTTCATGGGTGATCATGCCTTCGGCAACGGTCAGGCCGCGCGCGAGGTGAGGATTGGCGTTCAGCGCGCCCTTGGTGCCCATATTCGCGATCTGCAGCACGAAGGGCAGCGTGGCGTTGTTCAGCGCATAGGTGGAGGTGCGCGGCACGGCGCCTGGCATGTTGGCCACGCAATAGTGCAGGATGCCGTCAACCTCATAGATCGGGTCTTCATGGGTGGTCGGCTTCGACGTTTCGAAACACCCGCCCTGGTCGATGGCGATATCCACCAGCACCGCACCAGGTTTCATTGTGGAAAGCTGCTCGCGCGTGACCA
>JBCBGD010000245.1:0-4029 GCA_038527085.1 Pseudomonadota bacterium
AGGGCGCGGGCATATAGATCGAAATCCTCGCCCAAGCGCATGGCTTCATTGTATCGCAAATCGTGCTCGATCAGCACGCTGCGCCGCATGATTGGCTTAATGTAGCCAAGTTCGCGGCCGTGGCCGCTATAGGCCGGCAGGTTCTGGTGGACAAAGCGCTCAAGCGACAGTTCGATCTCACCGAACGCCTTGTCGGACCAATGGCGCCTTTCATGATCGATTTTGGACCAATCCGAAACTCGGATCAGGTCGTCGGCGACAAAATCCCAGTCGTTGGCATCAGCCTGGCCAAGCAGCAATTCCAGGCGTTTGGGGGCCATCCGGTCATCGGCGTCCAAAAGGGCGACAAACTCGGTCTTCGCCTCTGAAATGGCGCGATTTCGCGCCGCTGCGGGGCCCTGATTGACCGATTGTTCTAGAAGCGTGACGTTGGAATGCCCATCAGCGGCGGCTCGGACCGCTTCCACGGTACCATCTCCGGAAGCGTCATCAACGACGACCACGTCGCAGGGAACGGTCTGATCCAGAGCGCTCTTGATCGCGTCGCCCACAATGTCGGCGCTTCGAAAAACTGGGATGATAACGCTGATACGTGCCGTCACGGGACAGGCTCCCTGTTGTCTCCCGGGTGACCACCGGTATTGCAGCAGAAACTTGCAAACCCTGCACCGCATTTCGCGTGAAGGGCGAAAAGACTATCGCCCGGCACTCTTTTCAGAAATCATCCGGCGCGATGGCCACTCGCAGGGTGTGGCAAAGAATTCGCATGCTCGATGGAAAGTATCGATCGCGCAGGGCACCGCGCCCACTAGGACTTCGGGGATCAATCATGGACACCGCCACCTTGGACGTTGACACAAAACTGACGGTCGTCGTGCCAACTTTCAATGAAAGCAAGAATGTAGGCGAGATGGTGCGCAGGCTCGACGAGACCCTTGCGAACATCCCGTGGGAGATCATTTTCGTGGATGACGCGTCCCCGGATGGTACAGCGGACGTGGTGCGCTCCATGGCGCGCGAGGACCGGCGCGTGCGTCTCATTTCGCGCCACAATCGCCGCGGGCTTGCCTCTGCCGTGGTCGAAGGCGCGCTGGCGGCCTCAGCTGATGTCGTCGCGGTTATGGACGGCGATCTCCAGCACGATGAAAGCGTGCTGCCGGGCATGTATTATAAAGTGCGCGATGGCGAAGCCGATGTGGTGTCCGCAAGCCGCTTCCTGACCGAGGACGGCGCAGACGGCCTTTCATCCCAGACACGGGTCGCGATATCGAACAACGGCATCAAGTTGTCCAATTGGGTGTTCAACCTGGACATGACGGACCCGCTGACGGGCTTCTTTGTCGTGCGCCGCGATGTGGTGCGCCGCGCCCTGCCAGACCTGTCAGAGCTCGGCTTCAAGGTGCTGATGGACATCATCATCTCAGCCCAGCCGCGCCCAAAAGTGGCCGAGGTGCCCTTCAAGTTCCGCGAGCGACAGCATGGCGAGTCCAAGCTCGACAACCGGGTGATGTATGAGTTCTTCCTCTTCTTCATCGAGAAGAAGATCAGCTCCATCCTGCCGCTGCCTGCGCGCTTCCTGTCTTTCGCGTTTATCAACTCCATCGGGATCCTCGTGCACCTGGCCGTGCTGTTCCCGATGATGATGATCCTTGGCGAGGGCAGCTTCATCAATGCCCAGATCGTTGCGACCCTGGTTGCCATGGGCTTCAACTACACCGTCAACAACATGGTCACCTATTCAGACCGCAAGTTGAAGGGCGGGAAGTTCTATGCCGGCTTCTTCATCTTCGCGGCTCTGTGTTCGGTCGGCATCCTCGGCAATGTCGGCGTGGCCAATGTCCTCCACCGCGATTATCCCACGCTTTCGGTCTTCGTGCCCGCCATTGCAGGCGCACTGATCACCGTGGTCTGGAACTATGTCGCCACCGCAGCTTTCGTCTGGGGACGTCTGAAATACCCCAGCGTTTTGCTGCGCCGCCGCAAGACCGTCGAAGCCTAGCGCGCAGCCGGCTCCGACCCGGCACGCGCCTTGCTCTGACAGAAGGCAAATGCCGGGGTTGGTCCGGAATGGGAATTTTTCTCACCCCACTCGCCCCAGAATGGAATCGCAATGACGCAGCCGGGGCTGGCTGATACGAAAATGCTGCAAGCGCTAGCATTCTCGAAAATGGGGTCCCGGCCGCTGACACACAGCGCGGCGCGGGCCGTGGTGGGAGTAGGGAAAGATGTCGAGCCAGGACGCAAATACGGGTCAATCCACAGGTCTGGTCGACCGCGCGATGGGTTTTTACCGCGACAACGAGCAGCTCGTGAAGTACGCCCTGATCGGCGGCACAGCCAGCGCGATCGACGTCATCCTGTTCTTTATCCTGTTCAATTTCGTCTTTCCGGACACAGTCTCCTTCCTTGGCATGGAGATGTCCAAGGAACTGGCCTCGCACTCCATCGCTGTGCCCACATCGGTGGTCTTCAGCTTCGTCGTGAACGCGCGCCACAACTTCAAGACAGAAGACTACGGCCTCCTGCGCTTCATCAGCTTCTGCATCGTCTGCACCATCGGCTATGCGGCGGGATACGGCGTTATTGTTGCAGTGCAGCAGTTCTTCGCTGACCCGGACCTCGGCGGCAATATTGGCAAGCTCGCATCGCTGCCCGTCGTCTTCATCATCCAGTATGTCCTGAACTCGAAAATCACCTTCCGCCCAGTTCCGTCGGCGGCAACCTGAACCCAATCCAGCAGCACACAGACACCTCAGGGGACCAGTAGAATGACCAAGCCTCGCATCGGCATCATCGGCGGCGGCCTCACAGGCCTCACAACGGCTTACGAGCTGACCAAGCAGGACGCGGACGTCACCATTTTCGAAGCCGGTGACCGTCTCGGCGGCCTAGCGGCAGGCTATGATCTGGCCGGCAAGTACCGCATGGAACAGGCCTATCACTTCCTCTACAAGACCGACGAGTTCATCCTCGCGCTTACCGAAGAGCTCGGCCTGTCCGACAAACTGACTTACCACAAATCGTCTGTTTCGACCTATTACGGCGACAAGCTCTACCCGATGGAAAGCCCGATCGACCTGATCCGGTTCACGCCCATCAGCTTCTTTGACCGCATCCGCGCGGGCGTGACTGTCCTGTGGCTGCAGCGCGAGCGCAACTGGCGCAAGCTCTCGAAAATGACCGCCCTGGAATGGCTGCGCAAATATGCCGGCCAGGCCGTGACGGACGTGATCTGGGAACCGCTGCTGAAGGGCAAGTTCGACCGTTACTATGACAAGGTCACCATGTCCTGGCTCTGGGGCCGCGTCCTCCAGCGTGTGGATTCGCGCGACGCCAAGCTCGGCGGTGAGGCACTCGGCTACTTCAAGGGTGGCTTCAAGACCGTGATTGACGCGCTGGAAGCGCCGGTGCGCGAGGCCGGCACGGATGTCCGCTTCAACGCGTTCATCGACAAACTCCACCACGACGAAGAGACCGGCGAGGTGGTCGTCACCCTCCGCGAAGGCGGCGAACAGCGCTTCGATCGCGTCCTGGCCACCTCGCCGTCAAACGTGCTGGCGAAAATGATCGCCGATTATGAGGCGAAAGACCCGACCTACTTCGAGAAGATCCGCTCTGTAGACTATCTCGACGCCGCGGTGCTCTCCTTCGTCACGCCGCAAAAGATCACCGATTACTATTGGCACAACGTCAACACGCCGAACTCGCCGTTTGTTGTGTTCCTGTCCTTCACCGCCCTGATCGGCACAGAGGATTTCGACGGCAACCACATCTACTACATCGGCGATTACATCCCGGCTGAGCACAAATACATGTCGATGCCGGCCGAGGAGCTGAAGGCGTTCTGGTATGCCGAGCTGAAGAAGATGTTCCCGG
The DNA here is from genome assembly GCA_038527085.1 of Pseudomonadota bacterium. Classification (GTDB taxonomy): domain Bacteria; phylum Pseudomonadota; class Alphaproteobacteria; order Caulobacterales; family Hyphomonadaceae; genus UBA5336. Next base: position 3,877 of record JBCBGD010000245.1, read on the forward strand.
ATTTCGATCCGGATCAGATCATCGATGATGGCCTGTTCCGCATGCCGAATGCCCAGCACATCGTCGACATCGGCTTTGAAGAGAACAAGCTGGTGCCCCACGAGACCCCGTGCCCTGGCGTTCTGATGTGCAACTTCAGCCAGATCTATCCGA
>JBCBGD010000246.1:0-4000 GCA_038527085.1 Pseudomonadota bacterium
CGATTATTCCCACCGCCTGATGCGCTGGATGGACACCTATCTCGGCGCAGACGCCTCGCGCGATGACCCGATGCCGGACTTCGCCCTCGATATGGAAAGCATCCTCGGCGAGAGCGATGAGGCGAGCGAGGACAGCAACGAACAGAGCGAAACGGACTAGTCACGGGCTGCGTTTTATTACAACAGAGAAAGGGCTCAGCTTTGCGGGGCTCTTTTTTCTTTGCGCATGGTAAGTTGTATGGTGGCCTTAAGTCTCTTTTCATTGATGTGTGATGACTTATTCACAAGCGGGTTGAGGGGGCGCGCCAAATGGGTGACTTGAGAACGGATTATCTGATCATTGGTGCAGGCGCGGCGGGCCTGGCCTTCGCGGACGAATTGCTTTCGCGCACTGACGACCACATGACCATTGTGGACACGCGTCCTGCGCCGGGTGGGCATTGGAATGATGCCTACGGGTTTGTGCGCTTGCACCAGCCGTCTGCCTTCTACGGGGTTGGCTCGCGCGAGCTTGGCAGCCGTGAGATCGAGACACAGGGCTCAAATGCTGGCTTCATGAGCCTCGCCACAGGCGCAGAGGTCACCAACTATTTCCACGCGGTGATGAATGAGCGGCTTCTGCCCTCCGGCCGCGTCACCTTCCTGCCCTCGCACATGGCCAGCCTGAACGGCAATGTCGAGGATTTGGCCACAGGCGAGACGCGCCAGGTCGAGGTGCGCAAGAAAACCGTCAACGCCGCCTACATGACCAATTCGGTGCCCAAGACCCACACGCGGAAATTCACCGTGGCTGAAGGCGTGACCTGCGTGCCGCCGAATGACCTGCCGAACCTAATGGCCGATCGTGACCACTTCACCGTGCTCGGCGCGGGCAAGACCGGGATGGACACCTGCGTCTGGCTGCTGGAGAACGGCGTGGAGGCGTCACAGATTCGTTGGATCGTTCCGCGCGACAGCTGGCTCTGGAACCGCGCCACCACACAGCCGATCGACGCCTTTTTCGAAGTGGTCTATGGCAGCTTCCTGGCCCGTCAGCAGGCAATTGCCGCCGCCCTTGACCCGCTCGATCTGGCTCGCAGATTTGAGGCCTGCGGGATGTGGATGCGCCTCGACCCCGACGTGGAGCCTTCTGTCTATCGCGGCGCCACGGTGTCCGAGCGCGAGGTGGAGCTCCTGCGCCAAATCACCGACAAGGTCCGCCTTGGCCGGGTGCGCCATATCGCAGAGGCAGAGATCGAACTGGAGAAGGGCACCTGCCCTGCCCGTCCGGGCTCGCTTTACATCGACTGCACGGCCAAGCCGTTTGAGGCTGGCGCCGCGCCTGCCATCCCCGTGTTCAATGGCGGCCAAATCACGTTGCAGATGATCCGGTATCCCCAGATTACGTTTTCAGCGGCGATGATCGCCTATCTGGAAGCCAATTTCGAAACGGATTCGGATAAGAACCGCTTTGCGGCGCCGATCGAGATCGACGAGACGATGGACGGCTTCGTGCGCGGCCTCATCCCGGACTTTGCCAACCGCATGAACGCCAACAGCGATCCGGGGCTGCGCAAATGGGTGCTGGAGTCGCGCCTTGATGGCTTTACGCGCATGGCCGTGAACGCCGATAAAACCGATGAGGCCAAGATGGCCATCCTGAAGGGTCTGAAAACCTCAAGCATGGCTGCGGCGATGAACCTGCCAAAGCTGGCGGGGCTTGCCTGAAGCGCGCCTTACTCCGCCGCGACGGGCTCTTCTGCGTGCAGCGTCTCCAGATACCGCTCGGCTTCGAGAGCCGCCATGCAGCCCATGCCAGCAGCAGTGACGGCCTGGCGGTAGATGTCGTCTGTGACATCGCCAGCCGCAAAAACGCCGGGAATGTTGGTGGCGGTGCTGTCTGGCGCGGTGATGATGTAGCCATTGTCGTGCATGTCGAGCTTGCCGGTGAACAGCTCCGTGGCCGGCGCATGGCCGATGGCGATGAAGATGCCGTGCACGTCGCGGTCGAACGTCTCGCCGGTTTTCACATTCTTCAGGCGCGCGCCGGTCACGCCGCGGGGATTGTCCTCGCCAAGCACCTCTTCCAGCGTCGTGTCCCAGAGGACCTCGACCTTGGGGTGCTTGAACAGGCGGTCCTGCAGGATTTTTTCCGCCCGCAGGCTGTCGCGCCGGTGAACGAGGGTGACCTTGGAGGCGAAGTTGGTCAGGAACAGCGCTTCTTCCACGGCGGTGTTGCCGCCGCCGACCACGATCACTTCCTTCTCGCGATAGAAGAAGCCGTCGCAGGTCGCACAGGCTGAGACGCCATAGCCTTGGTAGTGTTCTTCGCTTGGCAGGCCGAGCCATTTGGCCTGGGCGCCCGTGGCGATCACGATGGCGTCGCCCGTGTAGAGGGTGCCGGACTCGCCCTTGGCCTGGAACGGGCGCACATCGAGATTCACCTCGCTTATGTGATCCTCAATGGTTTCGCTGCCCATGGCTTCTGCGTGCTCGCGCATCTTCACCATCAGTTCTGGGCCCTGGATTTCGGCAAAGCCTGGATAATTCTCCACTTCGGTGGTGATGGTGAGCTGTCCGCCCGGCTGCAGGCCTGCGACCACGGTCACCTTGCGCATGGCGCGGGCGGCATAGATCGCGGCAGTCCAACCGGCCGGACCAGACCCGATGATCAGCACTTCTGCGTGGTGGGTTTTCGTCTCTGTGTCAGCCATGGGGGCGCTCCTTCGGGGCGCGAGGCGGTCTGGCCCCGGCGCATGATTCTCTCTGGCGCTACTGTATGGGGGCGCGGGCGCCCAGAATAAAGGCCAAGATGCCTCACACCGGCGTGTAGGTGCTATTCGCTTGCGGAATTCGCGGGGACTTCGGGCAATGGATCGCTGATCACCTCCACCGTGGCGTGGCCCACATCATAGGCCGCCTCGAGATACGCCTTCACGGCGCGGCGCAGGGTTTCTGGGCAGGCCCCAGGCTTTGCGTACACCTCCAGTGTCACGAGCGGACGGGCCTCATTCAGGCTCCAGGCGTGGATATGTTCGACGCGCGCGATGCCGTCGACACTGGACATCAGCCCCTCTCGGATCGTGCGCGCATTAAGCCCTTCCGGCGTGCCTTCGATCAGGATGTGGCCAGCCTCACGCGCCAGGCGCACACCGCCGACCGCCACAAGTGCGGCAACAAAGATCGACAGGATGGGGTCGATCGCGAACCAGCCTGTCAGCAGGATGACGCCTGCGGCCACAATCGCCACAAGTGAGCCGAGCAGGTCGCCCGCCACATGCCACAGCGCGCCGCGCATGTTCAGGTCCTCGCGGTCGCCGCCATGGAGAATGGCGAAGGCGGCGCAATTGACCAGCAGGCCGCCAATGGCGACCACCAGCATTACCCCGCCGAGCACCTCGCCGGGATTGAGCAGCCGCGAGATCGCCTCCCAGACAATCCAGGCCGACAGCGCCACCAGCGTCACGCCGTTCAGGAACGCGGCGAGCACCTTGACCCTGTGAAAGCCGAAGGATCGCTCTGTATCGGCGGGTCGGTCTGCCAGGCGAAAGCCGATCCATGCCAAGGCCAGCGCGCCCGCATCGGTCAGCATGTGGGCGGCATCTGCCAGCAGAGCGAGAGAGCCGGAAACGAGCGCGCCGATCACCTCGGCGACCATGAACCCAAACGTCAGCAGCGCAGCCAATGCAACGCGTTTGCGGGCGTCTGAACTGTCGCCATGGACGTGGACATGTCCATGGGCGTGGGAATGGTCGTGGGCCATAGGTTGAAGCTAAGGAGCGCTGGCCGGGCGGTCAATGACACCGCCCGAGACAAAACACAATAAAAACAGCGTAATAGAATTACGTACCGAGCGGTGGATACGAAAACGTCTGCAGCGGAAACGTTACGCTGCAGCCGGGTTCGGGCCTCAGATGTCTTCGTCTGAGGATTTGGCCTCCTCGAAACGCGCCTCGACGTCGCGGAGACGGCGGTTGGCGCTTGCAAGAGCATCTTCCTGTCGGCGCGCTTCGCGGCGGCC
>JBCBGD010000247.1:0-3915 GCA_038527085.1 Pseudomonadota bacterium
GTTCATCATGGAGGTGAGCAGCTCCTGCCCGCCAACCACGTGCTGTCCGGTCCCGCGCACAAAGGCCTCCGGGCTCTCAGCCACGGCCTGCAGGACAAGCGGATAGCTGCGGCGCACAAAGCCCGGCGCGAAGATCTTGGTGATGTCATCCGGCGAGGCCTGGGCCTGGTCAAGCACGCCCTGAAACAACGCCTCGGTGACGACGCCCGCCGCCTCGTTCTTCTCGGGATAATCATCAAAGAAGAGGCGGCGGTTCTCGTGAAGCGTTTCCAGGAGGCCAACCGCTATCGGCCCGCGCAGGGTGCGGCGCACAGCGTTGAAGCGCTGAAGCGTCGACAGGCCCTGTCCAGCATTCTCCACATTCAGGGTGCGCAAGGGCTCGGCCACTGCCGTCACCAGGCTCTGGACGTGTTTCTCCTCGGAAAACAGCTCTGGCCGCGAGGCAGCAATGTCGAGGCTGGTGGAGATGAACATGTCCAGCATCCGCTTCGGCATGCCCGCGGAAAACGCAGTTTCGACGAAATGGTCGCGCTGGGTGTTGAAGTAGGTGTTCAGGCTGGAGGCAAGTGTCGCGACAACGCCCTGGGCATCCTTGCCGACACCGAGCTTGTGACTGCCTGCCGACAGCACAGAGAAGCTGAGCTGGATCGCCGAGAAGATTATGCCGTTGCGATCGCGGCGGGCCTCGTCGGCGCTGTCCCAATTCTTGATCTCATGGAGATAGAACTGGTCACGCACATTCATGTCCGCGCGCACATCGGTCGGCACAGGCCCGAACCGGTCGTCCCAGAGCCCGTCCTCCTTGGTCAGCCCCCCCAGGATTTCGGCGATCAGGTCAGACCTGCGGGCGGGGTCGGCCTCGGTGCTGATGAAAAAGCTGAATTCGTCGGAATCGATAACGTCGGCGTAGCGCGCGCGAATGTCCGGAAACACACCCTGGGGGCCGAAAAAGTCTTCATTTGAAAGCAGCGCGGTGGCCACGGCTTCTGGATTGCGCGGCGCGACCTGCGGGATCATGACGACCATGTCCTGCAGCCGCGCGCGCGTGTCGATGTACTGGCGCACGGACTGGCTCATGCCGAACACGGCCTGGACAACGCCCAGGATACTCGTCGCTGCAAGCATCCATCCCTCCCTAACTCACTCTACTTATCGGCAGGCCAACGCGGCCTGCCATTTATTCGTCGGGCGCCACCTCAGGCGGCAGCGTTCCGATGATCCGGCCCGGCGGCGGGTCGCGGTGCGCGCTGCCCAGCGCAGCATAGGTGTCTGGCAAATCATCATCGAGCAGGTCCACATCCGTACCGCGTCCCATCACGGTGAGGTAAGCGCGCTCCAACTCAGCCGGGGTCACCCGATTGGGATTGCGCACCACATTGCCCGGCCGTGCGGCGCGCACTTCCTCTGCCGTTTCTGCCATGCGCTGGGGCCCTGCACCTGCACCCGGAGCACTCAAGGTCAGCCGCGCCATGGGCGCCACCATGGCCGCGCCGCGGGCGAACAATTTGAACCAGAACGGCGCGCCGAGGCCGAGCAGGCCGCCGCCGATCAGAACGCCGAGGAACCACATGGCAAAGGTGCCGGGGTTTTCGCCGATCGCCTGGACGCGGCTCCAGCGATAGCTGAACCAGGCTGGCCAGCTCGCGCTCGCGCCCTCCAACTCATCTGCGCGGTACTGCGCATAGGACAGCTGCCAGGTCTGGTTCACTTCGCTCTGGTTCGGCAGGCCGCATCGCTCGTCGCGATAGTCGTCTGATGAGATGTCTGTCCTGCCCTCGGCTTTGTAGTTTTCGCAATGGGGAAACATCTTCCGGCCAACGGGTACGCCCATGTCCAGGAAGGTCGTCTTCAGGCTGTCGAGGTCAGACGGCTCGAACACGGCGGGAACCGCCCTCGCCTGGCCCTCTTCGTCGGTGAAAGCCGCCTGGGCTTGCTGGAACCGCGCGGTGTCCGCAATGGTCGAGAGCCTGGCAGACAGCGTCGCATTCGTCGCCAGCTCCTTGTAGAGCGTGATCGCGTCAAGGTTCACAACGAACGCCACAGCGATGCCCGCCAAGACAGACACCATGCTGGCGCGCGAGCGGAAATAGTCCGTCTGTGCTTCCCCGATGCGCTCGAATTCATAGGCCGCCGCTGACAAGGCCCGGCGCAGCATGGGCCGGCTGTGGCCCGCAAGCGCCTTGCCTTCGGGCGTCTCAGCCAGGCGCTCGATGAACTGCAGCGTGCTCATGCGTTGGACGCGCGAGGACAGGATCTGACCGATGAGTGGCCAGCGACGGATGTACCAGGGGCGAAGGTTCTCCGAGGCGGCCCGGCGCGTCATCGTGCGGGCAAAATCGCGCGATTGTGGCGAGGCGACATGGCTGCCCGTGGCCGTCGGCGCTCCGAGTTCGGCGGGTGTGTCCGACGGCTGGAGATTGCCAAGCTTGTGGTCGTAGAAATTGCGCAGCATTTCCGACATGCCGGCGCTGCGCAGGGCAAACAGCTTGTGGATGCCTTCGACGACAACGGAGACGATGGTGGAATAGACCGCCACGATGGCTGCGAAGCCGACCAATGCGAGCAGCAATGACATCGGTGTCCACCCTTATCTCACTCCAACTGGACGAGACTAAAGCATTGGGGCACAGTCCTGACAACGCTTCTTAAACCTTTGGCAAGGGGACCGGCGTGGTTCAAAACCTGCAAGTCACCGCCCGTAGCGGATTGAATATTCGGCGTTTCCCCGTGAATACAGCAGATCGACTGGCTGCGATGCCCAGGGGCATGGTGGTCGAGCCGATCGACCCGCTGGTGTGGAATGGCAAGTGGCGTCGCATTCGCGCAACATTCTCGAGCGCCGGCGTGGTGGAGGGCTACAGCGCGGTCGATTATCTGACGCCCGTCAATGCCCGCGCCTCGAACACCGTGCCCGTCGCGCCCGCGCCTTCGCCAAAGCCGCCGCCGGAAGAGCTGAAAGACGCGCGGGACAATGTGCCTGGCTTTGCGCTGTCACAGCTCAACCCGCTGACGCCCGTTGGCACGGCGCGCCGTTATGAAAACGAGTTGCACCTGGTGTTCCTCGAGCGCGTACGGGAGCTGCTCGACAAGTGCCGGCGCCGCAATCTGCGCTTCCGCCTGTTCGAGGCTTATCGCCAGCCCGACCGGCAAGCCGACCTCTTCAACAGCGGGCGCAATGTCACCAAGGCCGATGCCTGGCAGTCGATGCATAATTACGGCCTCGCCGCCGACATCATCCTGAACGTCCAGGGCGTCAATCCATGGGAGACGGGCCGCGTCGGGCGCCACGATTATATGCGCGACTGGCTGGCGATGCGCGACATTGCCCAGAAGTGCGGCCTGAAGGTGCTGAAGACCCGCGATGGCCGCGACTATGACTACCCGCACGTACAATTTCCGGACAAGTCCTGGAAAGTGCTGCAGGCAGGAGACTTCCCCGAAGGCGGCGGCTCGGTCTGGGCGGCGAACCTGTTGCGCAACATCAAGGCCTATCCGCGCGGCGCACCGACAGAGCTTTCCAAGCTCGACTATGGCAATGCGAAGCTGGTCGCGGATGGAGACGGCTCGAACAACACAGGGCCGGCGCAACCTGCCGAGCCTGAACGCCCCGCCCCGCCGCCGCCAAGCCGCAAGGATGTCATCGCGCGCAGTGTGCCGGCCTCTCTTGTGGCGGGCCTCTACCACCACTCGGCGGCGGCAAATGTGGAGCGCTTCCTGCCCATGGTGCTCGAGGCGTTGCGCGAACAGGGCCTCGACAGCTGGCCCCACATCATCACGGCGCTGGGCACGATCAATGCGGAATCAGCCGGTTTCAAATCCATCCCGGAGGGCCAGTCGCGCTACAACACAGAGCCAGACGGTGAGCCGTTTGCAAAGTATGACTTCCGAACAGACATCGGCAACAACGCGCTCGGC
>JBCBGD010000248.1:0-3897 GCA_038527085.1 Pseudomonadota bacterium
GGCAAACCACCACGAGATCGGCCGAACGCGAGAGCTCGATATGGCCCATCTCGGCCTCGTCGGTGAGATCAAAGAGGTCGGTGTAGACCTTGTCGCCAGACAGGGCAGCGACGGACAGTGGTGTGACGAATTCCTGTCCGCCCCGGGTGAGCACGCAGCGGCTGGCGATGCCGCGCTTGGCCAGTGTGCGGATCAGCTCGAGGGATTTGTAGGCCGCGATGCCGCCGCCAATGATGAACAGGATGCGCTTGCCAGTCATGGCCGCTCCGAAATCGACTTCAGGTGTCTTCTAACCATGAAATCGTTGCGAAAACGAAGACAAACAAGTGTGAAAGGCGCCTAACGCGACCCCGGCGCGCCCAGAACGCGATAGGAATGGCGGCTTCTGGCGCGCATGTGGCTTGGCGAGCCCAGAACATAGGGGCTCGTGCCGCGGCGCTCGGCCTGGAAGATGACTCGCGTGTTCACCGTCACCGATTGAGAGGTCTGTGCGGGTGGTTGCGCCGCTCGAGGCGCCTGCGCCGCCTCGCAACCGACCGACCGCATCCGGTGAACCCGCACACCCTGCACGGTCTCGGTCGTCATCTCGGTCCGGCAATCGCCCGCCGAGAAGCTTGTCACCGATGGCATCTTCCCGCCTGCCAGATGGCCGTCTGCGGCGGCGATCATGGGCGTGCAGGCGAGGGCGGCGGCGAGGGTCAGGGTGCGGAGCATGGCAAGGCTTTCCGGGCAATTGGGCGTGGTGGCCAAAACCTTAAGGCCCGGCAGGGGGACAGTGCCACGCCATTCTCCAACGACGCGGGCGCGCCATGGTTAAATTCACCGCTGGCAGTGGCCGCAGTAGAAGCTCGAGCGCCCGGACTGAACAATCCGCTTCACGGGAGCGCCGCAGGACTGGCAAGGAGCGCTTTCGCGGTCATAGACGCGAAACGTGTGCTGAAAATAGCCAAGCTCGCCTTCGGCAGACGCGAAATCCCTGAGGGAAGACCCGCCCGCCTCGATCGCCTCGGCGATCACCGCATTGATGGCCGCGGCAAGCTTTTCCGCGCGGCCGGGACCAATCGTGGCAGCGGTGCGCCGCGGTGAGATGCCCGAGCGGAAGAGCGCTTCGCAAACGTAGATGTTACCCAATCCCGCGACCACTTTTTGGTCAAGCAGCGCCGCCTTGATGGGCGTTTTCTTGCCCGCCAATGCCGCGCGCAAATACTCTGCGTTGAACCCGTTCGACAGAGGTTCAGGCCCCATTTCAGTGAGCCTCGGATAGGCGGCGAAGTCTGCTGTGGGCCAGAGCTCCATAAACCCGAATCGGCGCGGGTCATTGTATGTGACCGTGCTGCCGCCTTCGATGTGGAACACCACATGGTCGTGTGCGGCCAGCGTGCCTGTCTCGTGGTGGAACTCGCCAAGCGCTCCGCCGCCCACTGTAAAGCGCCCCGACATGCCGAGATGCATCACCAGGGTCTCACCCGTCGAAAGCTCCATGGCGAGGAATTTCGCCTGCCGTCCCAGTCGCTCCACGCGAGCACCGCGGACCCTCTGGATGAAGTTGTCGGGAAAGGGAAAACGCAGATCGGCGCGGTTCTGGTCCACGGAAATGATCCGCCGGCCTTCAAAGGCAGGCGCCAAACCGCGGCGAACCGTCTCGACTTCGGGCAATTCAGGCATGAGAAGCGCATATATGTCGTTAAGTCACAAGCCGCTATGGTCCATTCCATGACAAACACAGATGCCGACAGCGAAACCGTCTCTTTCGGGTTCGAGGACATTGCCGCCGGGGAGAAAGAAGGCCGGGTGCGCGGGGTCTTTGCGTCGGTTGCCTCGCGCTATGACCTGATGAACGACTTCATGTCGGCCGGCGTGCACCGCCTGTGGAAGCACGACACGATATCGCGTCTCAATCCACAGCCGGGTGAAACGCTGCTGGATGTGGCCGGCGGCACTGGCGATCTGGCAAAAGCCTTTCTCGAGCGCGCGGACCGGGCCGAAAAACGCCGCCACGCAGCCCATGCTGCCACGGCCGTCGTTTGCGACATCAATGAGGAGATGCTGAAGGCAGGCAAGGCGCGGAGCGACCTGCAGGCTTTCGGCGAGCGTATCAGCTGGGTGTGCGGCAACGCCGAGGCCCTGCCTTTCGAGGACCGCAGCTTCGATGCACTGACGATTGCATTCGGCATTCGCAACGTGACCCATCGCGACAAGGCGCTGAAGGAATTTCGGCGTGTGTTGAAGCCTGCTGGCCGGCTCGCCGTTCTTGAGTTTTCCCAGATGACCGCACCGATGCTCCAACGCGCCTACGACGCCTATAGCTTCAACGTGATCCCCGCGCTGGGCGGCCTCGTCGCGGGTGACCGGGAAAGCTACCAGTATCTCGTTGAATCGATCCGGCGGTTCCCGCCGCAAGAGGCGTTCCGCCAGGAGGTGGAGGCCGCCGGGTTCAGGAACGTTTCAGTGACCAATTTCTCAGGCGGCATCGCCGCGCTTCACTTCGGCTGGGCTGTCTGATCCATGGCGGGGCTGTTGGGCGACACATGGCGGCTGATGCGTGCGGGCGTTTCCCTGGCGCGCCATGATGTGGTGCTGCCGGGTGAATACCAGAAACGCTTGCCGCTGCCGGCAAAGCTGGCAGGCAAGACACTGCGCCTGTTTGGTGGAGGCGCTGGCGGGCGGCCCGGCGAGCGCCTCGCCATGGCGCTGGAAAAGCTCGGGCCCGCCTATATCAAGCTTGGCCAATTCCTCGCCACGCGCCCGGATGTTTTCGGCGTCGAGACTACGCAGGACCTTTCGCGCCTGAAGGACAAGCTGCCCCCCTTCGGTCAAGACGCGGCGCGCGATGCGCTAGCCGACGAGTTCGGCGAGGAGCAAGCCGGGCGCCTGTTCCCGAGGCTGGGTGCGCCCGTGGCAGCGGCTTCCTTGGCGCAGGTCCACCGCATGGAGCTGAATGGCGGCGTCAGGGCGGTGAAGATCCTGCGCCCAGGCATCGAAAAGCGCATCGAAAACGCGCTATCGGCCATGCAACGCGCGGCGCGGACCATCGAGAAAGCCAGCATTGAGAGCCGCCGGCTGGAGCCTGTGGCCTTCACTGGCGCGGTATCCGAAGCGATGCTGCGCGAACTTGACCTGAGGCTGGAGGCTGGAGGCCTCGACCTGATGCGCCAGCTGAGCGAGTCCTCCGGCCACTTTGTTGTGCCGAGCGTGGACTGGGAGCGGACCGGCAAGCGCGTCCTCACCATGGACTGGCTGGATGGGATACCGCTCACCGACCCCAAGGCGTTGAAAGGCAAGAATGTCGACAAGGTGGCACTGGCAAACGCCGTGACGCGCGGCTTCCTCACCCATGCGATTGAGCACGGCGTGTTCCATGCCGACATGCACGAAGGCAACATGATGGTGATGCCGGATGGGCGGCTCGGCTTGCTGGATTTCGGCATCATCGGGCGGATTGGCGAGAATGAACGCCGCTTCCTGGCAGAAATTCTCTACGGCTTCATCAAGCGCGATTACACGCGCATTTCAGAAGTGCATTTCGAGGCAGGCTATGTGCCGCCAGACAAGTCCGTCGGCGAGTTTGCCCAGGCCTTGCGCAGCGTTGGCGAGCCAATCTACGGGAAGAACGCTGAGCAGGTCTCCATGGGCCGGCTGCTTCTTCAGCTGCTCGATTACACCCACCAGTTCGGCATGCACCTGCGCCCGGAACTGGTGCTTCTACAGAAGACGATGGTGCAGGTGGAAGGCGTGGCCCGCGCGATTGATCCTTCCCATGACATCTGGAAGGCGGCTGAGCCGATTGTGGGCGGCTGGGTCCGCTCGCAGCTTGGCCCGGCAGGCGCAGCAAAGCTGGCCGCGAAGAATGCGCGCGAAGTCACCGACCGGCTGAAACGCCTGCCACAGATGATGGAC
>JBCBGD010000249.1:0-3842 GCA_038527085.1 Pseudomonadota bacterium
ATCTGTCTCTACACCGGGGCGATCTGGGGCAAGCCGACCTGGGGCACCTGGTGGCAGTGGGACGATGCCCGCATGGTCTCGGTGCTCGTGCTGTTCTTCATGTATCTCGGCTACATGGCCATCCGCGCGGCTATGGACACGCGGCAGAAAGCAGCGCGGGCGGGCGCCATCATCGCCATGGTCGGCGCCATCAATGTGCCCATTATCAAGTTTTCGGTCGATATCTGGGCAAGCCTGCACCAGCCCGCCAGTGTCGTGCGCCTGGACGGGCCTGCCATGGACCCGTCTTATCTCTATCCCTTGCTGATCGGTGCGGTCGGTCACACCCTTTTGATGACAGCCTTGGTCTTCACAGGCATGCGCACCGATGTCATGACCCGGCGCGCCAATGCGCTGCTGCTGCGACAGGCGGCGGCCTGATCGACCACCGGAGCCAATCGCCCCTATGCTGCCCGAGTTTCAGGAACACGCGCCTTACATCTACGCGGCCTATGGGCTCGCGGCGCTGACCCTTGGCGGGCTGGTGCTCGCCATCCTGCTGCGCGCGCGGGCGGCCAAGGCGCGTCTGGAGCGGCTGCAGAAACAGGCCAGCGAGGACACCTGAGGCGATGAAACGCTGGTTGTTTGCGCTTCCTCTCATTGCCCTTGTCGCGTTTGGCGGGCTTGGCCTCGTTCAGCTGTTTGACGGCAGCAAGCCCACATTCGAACTCGTCAAACGTGATGCGCCGACCATGGTGTTCGAGACCATGGATGGTGGAGCGCCGATCAATTTCGCCGAACTGCCCGAGGATGAGACCATCATCGTTAACCTCTGGGCCAGTTGGTGCGCGCCGTGCGTCGTCGAGCACCCGCTGTTGATGGAGCTGTCGGCCGAATTTCCGGGCCGCATCCACGGCCTTGTCTACGAAGACACGCCAGAGAATGCCGCCGAGTTTCTCGCGGCTCGAGGCAATCCGTTCACGCGTCTCGCGCTGGACCCCACGGGGCAGGGCGGGCTTGAGTTTGGTCTCACGGGCGTGCCGGAGACGTTCGTCATCGCCCCCGGCGGCGTCATCATCCATCACCACCGGGGTGTGCTGGAAGACGCAGATCTCGAGACGCTCTCAGGGTTGCTGGGTACCACAGCTGACCTACAGGAAGACTAGCCTGTCGGCGGAGTGAAATCCGTCACCGCCGGCGCAACGATCTCGGCGCCCTCACGTGTGTCGATCTCAATCACGGCCAGGGCGCGCTGAGGCGTACCATCGGTTCGGAATCTGAAGAGGCCATTGGCGCCGATGAACCCCTCAGGATTTGTGATCCCGCCAAAGTCGAGCCTCTGGCGGTTGCTGAGATCAATGGAGATGGCTGCAGCATCGTAGCCGAGGCTGGCAAGACTGGTCGGCGCCTGCCCGTAGACGCGGCGATAGCGTGCCTCGAAGTCGGCCACGCGGTCTGACGCGGCCATGGCAAACCAGGCCCCGTTCAGGGTCGGCTCGCGCCAGATGCTGGGATCGTCCCACTGGCTGGTGCCAAGGATGCGCAGGTCCCGGAAATCCACGCCATAATATGGCAGGAGCGGCGCCACCGAGCGCAGTTTCACGCCGCTCTCGGGAATGATGACCGCCACGCGGCCGGGCGACTCCTCGACCATGGGCGCAAGAATGCCCGCAATCGCCTGGGCCTCATCCACGGGTGCAGCATTGCTGGGATCGTAGAACTGGCTGGAGACGACATATCCGCCCTGGCGAGCCGCCTCGAAGCGAAGCGCGCGCTCGACCCGCTGGCCATAGCTGCTGTTGGGGCCCAGAAACGCAAATGTGTCGACGCCCTCGAACGCGGCGTACTCGACAACCCGGGCAACTTCTTCCTCGACGGTGTAGGAGGCGAGGAACGCGCCGCCGCCGGCAGCTGTCGGATCGTTGGAAAAGGCGATGACGGGCACATTGGCCATTCGCGCCAGAGGCGTGACGGTGCGCACATTGTCGGAAAAAAGTGGACCCAGAACGACATCGGCGCCCTGGCCGAGCGCTTCCTCGGCCGCGGCCGACGCGCCAGCCGCGGTGCCAGCTGTATCCTTCGGAATGATCAGGAAGCTGTCGCCTGCCAGCTCAAACAGCGCCATTTCGATGCCCGCGAGCATGCCCTGGGCTTCCTCGCGCACGCGCCGGTTCGGGTGGGAGAATGGCAGCAGCACGGCGGCGCGCGTGATCTCGCGACCGATCATGTGGGGCGGCGTCAGCCCCTCCATTTGCGCGCGTTCCAACTCATCGCGCGTTGGCTTGGGCTTGTCAGGTTTTGTGCCAGCCTGGTCGATGCCGCCTGGCAATTGCGGCTGGGGCTCAGCGCGTGGATCGCCACTGGACGGCGTCAGGGGCGGTTGGGACGGCCCACTCGCGCAGCCCGCGAACAAGAGCAGCGCCAGAAGAAGGCTTGGCGCCAGGGCCAACACGCGCAATGGTTTCATCGATGTCCTCCAATGATCCTTCCGGCGACGAGCCGACTCGCCAACGACGCGAGGCTAAGCTCCACTCCGGCGCGCCGCAACACGAGGGCGCACCGCTTGCATCCGGCCTTTACGTGGTCTCCACGCCGATTGGCAATCTCCGAGATGTGACACTGCGCGCCCTCGATGTGTTAGCTGGGGTCGATGAAGTGCTCGCCGAAGACACACGCACCGCCCGCAAACTGCTTGATGCCTATGACATTCGCGCCCGTGTGAGCCCATACCATGACCACAATGGGGCGGCGCGAAGGCCCGAAATCCTCGAAAAACTGGAAGGCGGCGCGGCGGTAGCGCTGATCTCCGATGCCGGCACGCCGTTGGTGTCTGATCCCGGCTTCAAGCTGGTGCGTGAGGCGGCGGTGGCGGGACACACTATCGTGCCGATCCCTGGCGCATCCGCCGTGCTCGCGGGGCTCGTTGTGGCAGGCCTGCCGAGCGATCGCTTCCTGTTCGCGGGATTCCTGCCGCCAAAATCCGCCGCGCGGCGCAACGTGCTCGAGGAGATATCCGGAATCGAGGCCACATTGGTGTTCTACGAGTCCGGACCAAGGCTCGCCGCTGCCTTGACCGATATGGCAGACGTTTTGGGGCGCGACAGAGAGGCCTGCGTCGCGCGCGAGCTCACGAAGCTGTTCGAGGAGGCCAGGCGCGATAGGTTGGGCGCGTTGGCTGAGCACTACGCCGAGCAGGGCGGGCCGAAAGGTGAGATCGTCGTTCTGGTGGGTCCGCCGCAGGCACCAGGCGCAAGCGAAGCCGACATTGCTGCAGCACTGATCGACGCTCTGCAATCGCATCCGACCAAACAGGCGGCCAATGCGGTTGCAGATGCACTGGGCATCCCCAAACGCGAAGCTTACCAGCGCGCCCTGGCCCTGAAAGCCGATGGCAAGGCGTGAGCGGGTCGCCGCCGAGCGGCGCGGCCGCCTCGCCGAAGCGCTCGCTGCGTTGGCGCTGCAATTGAAAGGCTATCGCATCCTCGCCCGGCGTGTGCGCAATGCCTATGGCGAGATCGACCTGATCGCACGGCGCGGCGACACCTTCGCCTTCATTGAGGTGAAGGCGCGCCGTACGCCTGTTGCGGCGCTCGAGTCTGTGTCTGAGGTCTCGTGGCAGCGCATCTCAAATGCAGCCGACGCCTGGGCCGCGCGCCACATCCCGGCCCAAGGCGACCATGGCTGGCGGTTTGACGTCGTCGCGGTGTGCCCCCGGCGCTGGCCGAAACACTTTCGTGATGCTTGGCGCCCCGATTTTGCCTTAACCAATGGCTAGTTCGCCTGCTAGAAGAAACCTGTTCATTGCCCAAGGAACTGGAGGCCCTGCCATGTCTGTCCGCCTTGCCCTCGCCACCTCGCTCCTG